>JAKAUF010000300.1 GCA_021827785.1 Acidobacteriota bacterium
GGCGGCGGGGCGCGGAGCGGGGCCGCGGCGCCCACGGTGGTATTCGAGGCGGCGCTGGCCGCCAGCTCCATTGGCTGGGAGCAGGTGCTGGCCGGCGTGGCCGCGGACGCGCCGGTGTTCGCCTATGACCGCGCCGGAATGGGGTGGAGCGACGCTCCGCCGCGCGGCGCGGGCGGGCCGCGCACCGGGCGCGAGATGGTCGAGGATCTGCGGGCGCTGCTGGCGGTGGCCGGGGTGCCGCGGCCCATCATTCTGGTGGGCCATTCCTATGGCGGGTTGCTGGCGCGCTTATATACGGCGCTGTATCCGCGGGAGGTGGCGGGCCTGGTGCTGGTGGATGCCGCCGCGCCGGAACAATGGACGGAGATCAGCGCGCAGGATCGCTTGCGCCTGAAGGTCGGGCGGCATTTGGCGGGGCGCGGAGTCTGGGCGGCGCGGCTCGGCGTGGCGCGGCTAGTGATGGAATTGGCGCTGGCGCGCCGCGCGGGAGGCGCTTCTGGCCCGGGCGCCGGTGCGCCGGAGCTGACGAAGAGCGCCGATGGCGCGGACGTACGGGGAGCAGCGGCAGCCCGCGGGGCAGTAGCGGGTGCAGAACCGCGGCGCACGGCTCGGCCGGCGCCGGAAACCGCCGCCCGGGCCGTGGTCACCGCCGTCACCTTTGGCATTCTCGGCCCTTCGGACCGCGGACTGCTAACGCCGGTGGCCCAACTTTCGCCGGCCATGCGGCAAACGCTGGCGCGGCTATGGATTCAGCCCAAGTTTTACGCCGGCATCCGCGAGCAGCTCGCCGCCCTGCCAGGGCTGGCCGCCGAAGTCCAGGCGCGGGAGCGGCCGCTGGCGATTCCCGTGGGCGTACTCAGCGCCAGTCAGCCGTCCCCGCAGCGCATGGCCGAGCAGGAGCGGGCGGTCAAGCTGTCGCCCCTGGGCTGGCATGTGGTGGCGCCGTCTTGCGGCCATTGGGTCCAGTTGGACCAGCCGGAATGCGTGATTGCGGCGGTGCGGCGGGTGGTGGCGCAGGCGCGCGCCTGAGCATTCGCGCGGCCCGGAGCCGGTATCGGCCGGGCGCGTCGCGGGACGCCCCGCGCCCTTCGTCAATCCCTCGCGGGCGTATCGCCAAGGCCGCATTTTCGCCGGCAAAACCCGAATGTCTCGCTGAAAGCAAACACGTCAGCAAAATAAAAAATGCAAAGAACGGCGCGCTTCGCCGCTGCTCCGCCGCCTTTCGCTCTGCCCTCTCCCGGCGGCAAGCCCTGTTTCGATCCCGCCCACATCCCATTGCCGCCAGCTCACCCGGACTCGCGGTTATCTCACAGTAACGTGGGCGATGCCCCGTCGCCAGGGCGGAGCCCCGGGCCGCCTCGGGATGGCGTTCGCGGCTAGAACTCGATTTGCGGCGGGGTGAGCGCCAAACTGCCTTCGGCGGGAAGGCTTTCGACGCGCAGGCCGGCCGTGCAAAAGACCGCGCGGACCTCGAGCGTTGGATCGGCGGCGGACAGGCCCAGAGCGGCAAGGCGAACGCGAACCTCCAGGATGCGCAGCAGTGCGGCCTCGGCATCGCCGGGAGCAAACGCCGGCGTGGCGGTTAGGCCGCGCAGTTCACCGCGGGCGATTTCGCACTCTATCCGGCGCTCCTGGCCGGCGGCGAACAGCTCGATGTGGACCTCGCCGGCCAGTTCGCCCAATGCGGCGGCGAAATCGAGACGGAAGAATGCAAAGTCCGCGCTATACCCGGCATAGAGCGCGGCCAGGACGTTGCGGCGGCCGTGCATGGCGGCGGCGCGTTCGTCGGTATGCACCTCGGCGGCGCCGAGCCATTCGAAATAACTGCTCACGCGGCCGTCCACCTGGGGCTGGATCAGTCCGGTGGCGGGCGTGAACGCGACGGGGACGCGCCAACCGGTGGGGATAGGGGCTAGCAACCTGGCGGGCGGTGTCCGCCCCAGACGGGAGTAGACGGCGCTCAGCAGGGAGCGATACAAGGAATCGAACTCGCGGGCGTTTTGGGATTCGTGCTCGGGACCGTACCACCAGTTCCAATCGCTGCCCTCGGCGGCGAGCACCGCGTCATAGGCGCCGGCCCGATCGCCGGTTTCGGGCGCCGGCCCGATCGCCTCACGGGCGGCGGTCAGCAGATCCCAGGCTTGGTTGTCTTCCTCGCCACCGATCCAAATGTCAAAGTTGCCGTCAATCCAGGAGCCGGGGGCCAGGCGGGAAAGCCGCGGCGAGGAGCGGGCTACTGCCTCGGAGAAGGTGCAGGTGGTGATGTCCGGGGCGGAGGTGATTTGGTGGTAGAAGGCGCGGAGGAAGGGCCGGCCGGAGCGGGGATAGTATTCCCAGGCATTTTCGCCATCCAAGATGACCGCCACCACCGGTTCCTGGCCCGCGGCCAACGCTGGGGCGGCGGCGCTCCGGAGGCGGCGGACAAAATCCTCGGCCGCCTGCTGCGGCGGCGTTTGGGAATAGACGAATCCGATCAGGTCGGAGAGGACGCGATCCCGAAAGAGGATGGCGATTTCGCCGCTGCCGGCGGCGAGACGGTAGGGCGAATACAACTGGACGGCATTGGAGACTTGGCCGGCGGAATCGCGCTCGAAGCGGCCGCCCAGGGAGCGGGCGAGAATCTGCTCGTCACTGGCGATCCAATGGAAACCGAGATCGGCGGCGATGGCGGCCATGTCGGCCGAGACCGCGCCTTCGGAGGGCCACAAGCCCGCCGGCGGCGCGCCGAAGACTTCAGTGTGCAGCCTTTGGGC
The DNA here is from genome assembly GCA_021827785.1 of Acidobacteriota bacterium. Taxonomy (GTDB): domain Bacteria; phylum Acidobacteriota; class Terriglobia; order Terriglobales; family SCQP01; genus JAKAUF01. The sequence continues at coordinate 2,754 of JAKAUF010000300.1, forward strand.
GCGAATGAGCTGCTCGCGGGCGTCCTCGGGATAGTGGAATCGCTTTCGGGGCAGCTTGATGCCGGGATGGGCGCTGGCCGCGATATCGGTGTCGCAGAGCAACGGGAGGATGGGATGGTGGAAGGCCGAGGTGGAGAGTTCGGCTTGCCCGCTCGCCGCCAATTGCCGGTATGCGGGCAGGACCGCGGCGATCCACTCCTGTTGGGCGGCGCAGATGGCGTCGCGATGCTCGGGACGGAAATCCCGGCCCCGCGCCACCCAACCGCGCGCCGGCTCCTGCTCCAGCCAATATTCATCCACCCAAGCCAGTTGGCTCAGCACCTGGAGATCCTGCAATTCGCCATTGCTGAAATGGCGCGCGGCGCGCTGGACGTTCCCGTTGTCCTGCCGCAGCTTGGCCAGCAGCTCGGCGTAGCGGGGATACCGGCCGATCAGGCGGTGGGGATGCGCTTGGAAAAAATAGCGCAGCAAAAACTCGCGGCCGGCGGTATCCAGTTGCTCCACCGGCGTCCGCGCCGCGCGCAGGAAAGGGTCGTCGGCTTGGCCGCTGGCGTATTCCTGCAACTGCCGAACGAGGGAAGGCACGAGGTTGAACGTGACCTTGAGGTTGGGGAATTCGCTCACCAGCCGCGCCATGCCGTAGTAATCCTTCAAGGCGTGCAGGCGCGTCCACGGCAAGCGGTACTCGCCGCTTTCCGCATCCTGGTAGAGCGGCTGATGCATGTGCCACAAAATGGCGAGGCGGATCATGGCGAGCGTTCAGGGGCAGGCGGTGGAGCGGCGGCGGCAATGAGGCCGTCGGCCTATTCTAGGCGGCGCGGGGGGTGGCGCCGGGCAACAAAAGACGGAGAAAGTCGCGAATCTGCGCCGGGGCGTAGCCGGCGGCCACAAAAAATCCGGTCACGATGGCCAACCAGGCGGCGGCGTCAAGCGCCAACGGCATTCGGGGAGCGGCCAAGGCCAAGCCGCTGCCCAGCGCCAAGCCCAGCCAAAACGCGGCGTAACCGCGCGGAAAGGGGAGGTGCAGGCCGCCACGGCGGACGAAATAGACCGAGGCCAAATGATGGGCCAGCTCCGATGCGGCCCAGGCCCATACCGCGCCGGCCAGGCCCTGCGTCCGCCAAAGGCCGGGAAACAGCGCCACGAAAACGATCAGCCGGAAAATCTGCGCCACGGTCGAGCGCTGCGGCTGTCCGATGGCGGAGAAGATGGTGTTGTACAAATGGCTGGCGGCGAGGATGGCGGCGGCGGGCGCCGCGATGCGGAGCATCGGCGCCAGGCCCTGATACACCGGGCCGAAAATCGCCACCATGGGGCGGGCGAATAACGCCAGGAAAACGGACATCACCAGCGCGGCCAATAGAAGAACCTGGCTGGTGGCTTCGTTCAACGAGGCCACGGCGGGGTAGCCGCCTTGCGCCAAGGCGTGCGTCAGGGAAGGCAGCAGGGTGTCCAGCAGAATGTCGAGCAAGGTGGGAATGATCGTGACCAGCGTCATCAGCGCGACATACAGACCCAGCTGCCGCAGGCCGCCCCAATGCAGCACCAATAGCGAGTCCAGGCTGGCGCTGAGGAAGCCGATGGTGCTGTTGCCCTGCAAGCTGAGCGTGTAGCGCCAAAAACCCGCGGGCAGCGGATACGACCGCAAGAAACGCAGCGGCCGCCACCGCCGCCCGGCGCCGCGCGGTGACGTCCGGGTCGCGCGCCAGAATAGCCACAGGCCGATGCTGGCCATGACCGCCGCAAGGGTCAAATAGATGCCCCAAACTAGGAAGAGATACTCGCGGGCCAACACGCCGCGGGCGGTGAAGAACAGCGCGGCGTAGATCACGAATGAGCCGATCGTTACCGCCCGGCCGAGCATTTGCGCGGGGGCGATTTCCAGCAGGCCCTTGAGCGCCGCGGTGGACAGCGAAAGGGCGATATAAATGGGCGAGAGCCAGATCAAGATGACCTGAAAGCGAGCGCCGCCCACCGGCCCGAAAAGCCAGCGCAGTCCCTGCGGCCAAAGCCACGCAACCGCGAACCATGGCACCAGCGCCGCCAAAACGATGGCGCCGTATTGCACCAGAAAGGCGCGGCGGCGGCGCGGTGGGAGGCGGGGAAGGAACTGAATCAGCACCGCGTTGCCGCCGAGGAGTAGAAACGTCGAGACCAGGCGGACATAGATCAGCAGCAGGCCAAACGCGCCGATCACCTGCGGTCCGGTGCGCGCCAGCATGAGCCGCGTCGCGTAACCCAGCGGCATGGCCACGGCCGAAAGCCAAAGTGTCCAGCGCAAGCCGCGGAGAATCGGCCCGTGCAGCTCCCGCGGCAGGGCGGAGAGGTTGGAATGCGATGGGCTAGCGGCCATGGGCTAAGACCTGTATCGTGCGCATTTCGCGGCGAAAAGCCCAGAGCAGGGAGCGGTTGGCGGCGGCGACCGCGCCGGTGAAGCCGGCCGCAATGGCGCGGCGGGGCGGAGCTGTAGGGCCCTTGCCACGCAATCCGGTCGCCGTTGGCGTCGCGTTGGCAATGGGGCACGGATGGCTGGGTCCATAGGGCCGGCCGACAAGGGAGACCAGGCCCCAGTTCGCTTTCTCCCCCCAAGAATCGGCCCAGTCCCACAGTTTCGCGCCGGCGACATGAGGACGATCAAAGTCGCGCCGCAATTGGGCCGCGTAGGCAGCGCCTCGAGCCGCCTGCGTGGGAAAGCCCCCGGCGCCGGGCCGGGCGTAGGCGGCCAGCTCGCTATTGGCGTTGGCGGTAAAGCCCATCCAGGTGACAAACGGCCGGTTGGGTGCCGCGCGCAGCGTTCGCCGATAGACTTGGGCGGACCCGAAGCTGGCTTGCACCACATCGTCATATTGGGCGGCTGCGGCAAGAATTTGCGGCCGGGTAAGTCCATGCCAGCCGTTGAGCGTGGCGGGACCGAAAACCAGATGGCCGGGACGAAAGCGGCGCACGGCGGCGGCCGTCACGGCGAAATAGCGGTCGGCGAATTTGCGCAGGAAGGCGTTCAGGTCCGCGCGCACCGCCGGCTTGGCGGTCGCCAAGTTGACGTCATCGCGGCCGACCCAGGGGTCGCGTCCATCTTCGTCCAACAACCCGGTGCCGCGGCCATAGCCGCCGTCGTCGCCGAGGCGTGTGTAGGCGGCATGCCAGGCGCGATCCAGCGCCTGAATGGTTCCATAGCGGTGGCGCAGCCAGCGCGCGAGGGCGTATTTGGTGAAGACCCGCGAATTGCGATAGCGAACGCCGAGAGCGGCATTTCCGGTTTGGCGGAAGTTGGTGCAGAGCGCGATCCAGCCGATGTTGGAACTGGATTTTCCGGCTGGGCGAGTGGGTAAGGCGCCGCCCGGTCCGAAACCCCATAGGCTGTCGGTGTCGCCGATCGCCGTGCCGATCAGCCAGGGGGAAGCTGCCAGCGCCGGGGATGTTTCCGCTTCGGCTTGGCGATTGGCGTAGATGGCGAAGTTGGGATCGAAGACGTCAGGAAGCGGATCGCCACGGTAGTTGTGGTATTCGGCATCCAGGCCGGCAACGAGGTTTTTCACCGGCCCCGGGGCATAGTGATGGCGGTTCGCGAGGCTGTACCACTCGGGCCGGAGAAGGTCCACGAAGGGCAGGGGATCATGGTGGTTGCGGGCGCCGTAGCGCGACACGGGCTCGACCCAAGGCGAGGAATATTCCGCCGCGGTGTTAAAGCCCCAGGCGCGTAACTGCCGCGCCGTGGCGATGCCCCAGGCGGCGGCGTTGGGCACGCCCGCGGCGCCGAATCGCCGGTCCGGCGGTTGCACGTTGAAGACGCCCAGCAGCCAAAACGGGTCGCCGCGTGGGGTGAGGAAGATCCAGCGTGCGCCCAGCCGCACGACGCGAAAGAAGCGGCGGCGGGGGGCCACCGCGCGCCGTAAGCCGCCGAAGCGATCCAATGCGGGCAGCCCGCAGCCGGAGAGCGCGGCCGGCCGTGGATCCGGCCTTGGCGCCGGCCGCCGCGGCAACCGGATCACGTTCAGGATCAGCGCCAGCCCTGCCAGTGCGAAGGGTAATGCGACGGCGCGCGCGGTCACTTTTGCGGCTCCTCGATGCCGGCGGGGATCGCCCAAACGCTGGTTTCGCCGGATTGCCACGTCCAAGCCGAGTCGCTGGCCTCGGACCACAATGGCGAACTCGCCTCGGCGATGGCCCACACGGAGGCTTGCGCGGATTCCGCCTCGGGTTCCGCGGCAGGCGCATCCTCGACCCCCTCCCACTGCGCCAATAGCGTCGGGAGCACCGCGGAGATGAAGACGGTGAACCAGAGCATCTTCAGAAAGGCGGCGGATAGGAAGAAAACGGCGATGCCAAAGCCCACCATGCCGGCCTCCAGCCCGGCGGCGGTGAGGTAGATCCATTCGGCGCCGATCTCCTGGGCCCTGACGCGGCTACGGCGCAGGCTAAAGTAGGTGAACCCGAGGATGGCGAGAAAGGCGAACAAGCCGGGCAGCCCCATCGAGGCGCCAATCTCGATATAGGTGCTGTGGGCGATGAAATCAATATTGGCGCCCGGCGGCATGTAGCGGGGCAGTTCGGCTTTGAAATTGTCCAGGCCAATGCCCGTCAAGGGGTGCGCGGCGATCATCCGCAACCCCGCGCCCCACAGGACCAGGCGGTCTTGGGTGCTTTGCTGATCGCCGCGCGTGGGATGCAGAAAACGCTGGATGGGCGTGATCGGCGCCAGCGCCAAGGCCAGGGCGATGAGAACCGTCACGCCCAGTAGATTGAATGCGCGGCGCCGCGAGCGGGCGATGAGGTATAAGCCGGCGGCGACTAGGCCCAGGAAGCCGCCGCGCGAGGCGCTCAGCATCACCGCCCACAGCGTGATGGCGATGGCGCTCAAGCACAGGATCCGCTCCCAACGCACGCGGCGCTCGGTGAAAACGTAGAACGCGAAGGGCAACACCACGAGGATGGAAGCAGTAAAGTAGTTGGCGTCGCCGAGGACATAGCCGGGGCGAAACGAGAGGCCATAGAGGGCGCTGCCCGCCAGCCATTCCCGAATGACGAACAGCGAGGCAATGGTCATGGCGCCCACGGCGGCGAGCATCGCCCACCGCAGGCGTTCCACGGTGCGCACCAGCAGCAGCGTGGTGAGCAGGAATAACAGATGGGAGGTATAGACCAGCATCATGCTGGCTGGAGCGTGGGTGGGAATGGTGGAGAACGAGACCAGGGCAAGGAGATAGAAAACCAGGAAGGCGCGGGTCTGGGCCGAGGCGAAGGGGGCGGCGGGGCGGCGGTGGATGGCCCAGTCCACCACGGCGAAGAAGAAGCAGGCGAGGCCCAGCCATTTCTCAACCGTGAAGCCGAGCAGGGGATGAGCCAAAAAACGCTCGTTCATCAGCGGCAGCGTGACGACCAGGAAGTAATACAGCAGCACGGGGCTTAACCTCCTTGCGCCCTCGCCGCCGCCGCGGTGGTAATCGCGGCGGGTACGGTCGTGGGGCCGATGAGGTCGAAGGCGTGGCGCAGGGCGTCGCGGAGCTGGTGCAATCCGTACGACCGCTCGACCCAACTGCGCGCCGCCGCGCCTAATGCCGCGCGCCGCTGCCGATCCAGCAAGAGATCGGTGGCGAGGCGGGCAAACGTCGCGGGGTTGGCGGCAATTTCCATGTCAACGCCCGCCGTGAAGCACAGTCCCTCCGCGCCCAGCGGCGTCGAAATGATGGCGCGCCCAAGCGCCGCCGCCTCCAGAATCTTCAGCCTGGTGCCGCCGCCGATGCGCAGCGGCACCACGCTGACGGCGGATTGGGCGACGATGGCGCGCAGATCCGGCAAGGTGCCGGTGAACTCGACGCCAGCGGCGTTCCGCCACCGGCGGGCGAACCGGGGCGGCGGCGTGCGGCCCGCGGCCAACAGCCGCGCCTGGGGCACGCGGCGGCGGATCAGCGGCAGGATGTTGGCGGCGAAGAAGGCGACCGCATCGCGGTTGGGCATCCAATCCATCCCGCCCTGATAGATCAGCGTGCGGTCATCGCCAACGGGCGCCGCGGTGTATTCGGAAAGGCAAAGAACATTGGGCGCCACCACCACCGGGGTGCCGGGCGCCAGCCTCTGGAACCGGCCGCGGTCGGCGGCCGAGCAGGCCAAGATCACCGCTGCTTGCCGGGCGATTTTCTGTTCCCAGCGGCGCATGCGCGCTCCCTCCAGGGTGGCGTATGCGCGAATTCCGGGGTTGCGAGCCAGGTGGGCATATTGGCGGATCAGGTCGTGCTCGACGTTGTGCGCGTGCAGGATGAGGGGAAGTTCGGTCGCGGGAAGATTGGCCGCGCCGAATGGGGTGTCGCAGATGAGGGCGTCGAAGCGCGCCGACTCCAGTGTCCGCGCCAGCAGCGCGCGCATGCCGGGAACCGCGAAGCGCGCGATGGCGAATGGAATCGAGGAAGGGAAGGTCCGGACTCGCCGCGCCCAGGCCGCGCCGCTGCTCAGCGCCGGAAGCTCCAGCGGAAGGAAATGGTAGGCGTCGCACAGCGAGCGTAACGGGGCCTGGTCGAAGGGTTCGTTGCGCTGCGCGAACGCTAGCAATGTCACGGCGTGTTTCTCCGCGGCCAAGGCGCGGAGCAGGGCGGCGCTGCGCATCTTGGCGCCGTTGTTGGCGGGAAACGGACAATGGATGGAATAGACCAAGAGACGCATGGGGAACCCTATGGCGCTGGGCGAAACCGATGTGGTCCGACGGAGATCGGGGGTCGGATTTGCCGGCTGGCGGTGGGTGGGCGGCGTGCAAGTCAGGTCATCGGCTGGTGTGCTCGATCCAGTGGCGATAATTGCTGGCGATCGCGGCGGCGACGGCCTTCCATCCGGCCCCAATGGGGGGCGGGCAAGGCATCCGCGCGGCGGCGCGGCGGGCGTCGTCAGTCAGACGCGGGTAGCTGAACCAGCAGGCGGCGGCTGCGGCATATACGCAATAGCGGGGCGAGGGTGCGTTCGGGCGCATCGCGCGCGACAGGCAGCGCAATCTCGTTTGGTGATTGCTCGCGGCGTGGGCGGCGGCAAGCCAAGCCAGGGAACCGCCGCCCGCCTCCTTCCGCCGGGCTGCGTCACTCAGCCGTTCAGCACCGAGCTGGTGTAGCTCCCAAGTCCATGCCGCCTCCGTCTGCGCCGCGAGCCGCCGCAGGGTTGCTTCCGTGGGCCGCGGCTCCGTGGGGAGCGGTCCGCGAGCAGCCGCGCGGCGGAGGGAAGCGAGTAGGGATGGGGTATGGGTCCATGGGAGTCCGCCGTTGCCGGCGGCTAGGGCAGATTCCATGCGGCGCAAACGCTGGCAAGCGCCGAGCGCGTAGCGGCCGGTGAATAGCAGCCAGGAATCGGCAATGGCGGCATGAAGCTTATCCAACGCGTGGTTCAGCCGTTCGGCCGGGTTGGGTTCGACCACCGCCGCCAGGCATTCGACGATGCGATTATTCAGCAGGCGCCAGGCATCCTCGCGAGGAATCTCGGCCGGTGTGCAGCGCGGCGCCAAGCGCAAGACTTCGGGTTCGCCCCAAAGGATCCGCCCGCATGTAATCAGCTCCAAGGTGAAGATGCTGGCGGGCAAGCGGCGCAGGGCGCTCGGATCCATCAGTCCCAGGCTGAGGTCGGCATGCATGCCGGCTTCTTCCAGCGCCGCGGCGAGATGTTCATGCAGGCCGCTAACGTAGCGGCGGGCGGCGTTGCGGGACGCAACAACGGTAATCAAGTCTGCGTCGCCCGCCAGCAACCACCTGTCGCCCGCGCGTTGCCAACGGCTTTCGCCGCGGGCCAGGCTGCCGGTGAGGAGCAGCCCGCGCCAGCCTGGCTGGGGATGCCGGGTCGCGAACTCGCCGCACGCTGCGTGGAGCACGCGGTATAGCCGGCGTTCCGGTGCGGCATCACGCGCCTGCGGGATGGAAGCGGCCACGGTGCTCACGCTTCCTCCCGCCGCTGGACGAGGGCGCCCATTTTCCGCCGCCAAAGTTCCTCGTACAGTGCGCCGGTGGCGGTTGCCTGGAGGCGAATGTCAAAACGCTGCACCGACTGCTGGCCCACGGTGGCGAGACGGCGCGCCAGACGGGGATCCCCGAGCAAACGGCAGATGGCCTGGGCTAGGGCCACCGGGTCGCCGGGAGGGACCAGTAACCCCGTCCGTTCGTGAGCGATGACCTCCACCGTGCCATCCACCGCGGTCGCCACCATCGGGCGGGCCATGGCCAACGCTTCAATCGCGGCTAACGGCATGCCCTCAAACCAGGACGGTAGAACGACCACGTCGGCGGCCGCCAACCATGCGGCGATGTCGGACTGGCGCCCGAGAAAATGCACGGCCCTGCCTAACCCCAGCGCTGCGGCCTGGTTCGTTAGTTCCGCCCGTAGCGAACCCTCACCAGCAAAGGCGGCATGGGTCAGCGGAAAGGCTTCACGGATGCGGGTCAGTGCGCGCAAGAGGACCGCATGTCCCTTTTGCGTCTCCAGCCGCCCCGGCACGAGCAGCAGGGGGTTGCTTTCATCCAGGCCCAACCGCGCCCGGCGTGCGACGGCCGCGGCGCCGCTGTCGGAAGGGGTTAGCTCCGAGAGATGGACGCCGTTGCAAATCACCCGAATCTTGCCAGGGGCGATGCCTTTGGTCTGGCGCAGGTATTGGGCGTTGGCGTTCGAGACCGCGATATAGCCGCTGACCCAGCGGCTGAGGCAACGGTCCACGAAATAATGCGCCTTCCACCCCTGGCGCCAATGCTCCCGCAGGTGGGGCGTTTCCACCACGACCGGCACATGAACCCAGCGCGCGACCGGCGTGGCGAAAAGGCTGGAATAGAACAAATGGCTGTGCACCACGTCCACGCGCTGGCGCCGCAGCCATTGGGAGAACTGGATCGCCGCCTTGACGTGGCGCGGGCGGCGCAGCAGGCAGCGCCAAACGCCGGCCGTGGCGGGCAAGTCGGGCGCGAGTTGTGCGGCCAACTCCGGCGGGCAGACCAGCCATTGCTGAAACCGCGAGGGGTCGAGATGGCGGAGCAATCCCAGGATGTGTTGCTCGGCGCCGCCCCGCTGTAACGCGTTGGTGAAGTGCGCCACCCGCAGCGGACGCGGCCGCAAGGCTGCGGGCGACGGCGCGGCGCGCTGGAGCGCCTGCGTGCTCACGACGCCACCTCGGCGCATCGCGGGCCAACCGCTGCCGCCGCGAGGATCGGACGCCGAAGCCAGTCATGGAGGCCGGCTATGGTCGTCAGCGCTGGCGGCGGCGCGTGGCTGCTGAGCAGCACTGCCGAGGAGTCGGCATCCGCCGGGTCATAGCCGTGCATTCCGGTGGGATGCCAGCCGCGGCCATGAAAGTCGCTGGTGGCGGCGAGCCAGCCGGGATGTAAGAGAAAGACGACTTCACCGAACCGCTGATCCGCGAACAAGACGCCTTCCGCCGCCAATTCGGCGGGGGTGAGAATGCGGCCGCAGGGCAGCTGGCGCAGGCGCGCGGTGATCATCCGCCGGGCGGCGGCGGAGAAAAACCAAAACCGCGCCATCGAAGAGTCGTAGATGGCCAGATACTCCTCCGGCATGCGGAACCCGAGCACCTCCACCGCGGCCACCAGGTCGAAGCGCCGCGTGACCGGAGCCATGCCGTGATCGGAAGCTACGCTCAGTTCCGCTTCGGGATCCGCTTCCCGGGCCACGGTGAAGAGCCGGCGCAGTTGCCCCGCCAGTTGGTTCAGGCGCGCTCGCACCAAATCCGGCTCGGTGCGGTGCAGATGGAGAAAATGATCCAGCCCGGACAAGTAGACGAAATAGGCGCTTGCCACGCCGCGCCGCAGGTCGCGCTCGGCCCGGGCGAGGAGGTCTTCGTCCGGCACGTGGCGCCAGCCATCGCGGTAGGAATAAATGCGGAACGGTAGACCGTATTGCTCCCATTCATCAAAAACGGAGGTGGCCGGCGCCAGGCCGCCCGGGGCGTAGAAATTGCGCTCCTCGGTCCACCGCAGCAACGGCAGCAAACGGGGATGCACGGCGCAGGCAAAACTGGAGCCGGCACCCAGGCAGCAGCGGCCGAGGAGTTGCACCAGCCGGCGGGAATAGCGATTGCCGAGCCAGGACGCGGGCAGCCAGGAAAAGTGGCGCAGCCAGGCAAAACGCGAGTTGGGCGGATCGTAGGCCAGCAAGTTCCAATGACCATGGACCTGCGGCGGTTGGCCCGTCAGCAACGTGGGAATGGCGCCGGAGCTAAACCCTAAAATGGACCGCAGCGGGCGCTGATGAGGCAGAAGGTCGGGAAGCAAGCCGGAGGGCGGCAGCAGGTTCCAACCCAGCGCATCCACCAATACGAAGACGAACAGCGGTCCACCGGCGCCGCGCGAGACCCGGCGCACGGAGGAAGTGGGATGGGCGTGGATTTCCGCGGGCTTCATTGTGCGCTTTCCCAATGCGGCATGCCAGGGCGCGACCAGCCCATGCGTCCCGCCAGCCAGCGGCATAACCCGAGCGCCAAGGCGAGGTTCATCGCCAGCCCGAAATACGCCAGCAGGGCGCCGGGAACGCGCGCCAACCAACGCCGGCCAAGGGCGCCTGCAAGCGCCCAGAGCAGCACGGCCATCTCCAGTGCGAAGGCGAGACGGTAGCCCGGATGCGCGACCACGAGCAGGCAGGTGCTGACCACCATGCCTACGGCGGCCCATGGCGCTAGCCAACGCATCAGCTTGTGGGAGACAAATGCCCAACGGGTGACGGCCCCCATCCGGCATTCCCAGCATGCAGACAGGGCCTGAAAGCTGCCCTCGGCGATGCGCAGGCGGCGGGAGAACTCACCGCGCACGGACGGCGCGGCGATATCCTCGCCCCGCGCGGCCATGTCCAGCACCACGCCATATCCCTGGCGCCGGACGGTCCAGAGCAGGAGCAAATCATCCAGCAGGCTGCCGGGCGGCAGCGGGCGAAAGGCGGCGCGGCGCATGGCATACAGCGCGCCACTGGAGGTCAGCGTGGCGCCCAGCCGCGCCTCCAGCAAACGCAACACCATCTCATACCGCCAGTAGACCCCTTCCGTTTGCCGCGATTCGCGTCCACCGCGGAAGTGAACCGCTCCACAAACGACTCCAACCCGAGCGTCGCGGAAGTGGCCGGCCAATTGGCGGACGGCGCCGGGTTCCAGCAGCGTCGCTGCGTCGCAAAATAACAACACCGGAAATCGCGCCAAGGCCACGGCAGCCGTCAGGGCGGCAGCTTTCCCCCGCCGTACCGGCAGAATCAGACGATGCGCCCGCGGATCGCGCCACGTGGCGAGTACTTCGGCCGTGGCGTCATCCGAGCCGTCGGAGACCAGGATGAACTCCAGGCGGTCGCGCGGGTAGTCGAGTGCGGCTAGGTTCGCCAGCTTGGCGGGCAGGGTGCCGGCTTCATTGCGGGCGGCCAGAATGAGGCTTACGCCCGGCCAATCGGTGGGAACGCACCGCCGTTCACCGCCGCGAAGTTGGCGCATATCACCGGCGAGTTGCCGCGTGGCGGAGGCCAGAAAGAGCGCCAGCGGGTATAGGGCGAATGCATAGGTCAGCCAGGCCAGGCAGACCCAAAAGATGAAGGCGAGGAATGGCATGGGAGTGAGGTGGCCCCCCGGGAACGGCGGCAGGTTCAGCGCCCACCGCGTCCAAGCAGCAATATTTTGACGGTCTGCAATAGGATCAGGAGGTCCAGACTGAAGGACATATTCTTGATGTAGAACAGGTCGTAGGAGAGCTTTTCCTCGTTGTCCGCCAGCGTGGCGCAATATCCGCGATGGACCTGGGCCCAACCCGTCGCTCCCGGGCGCACCGCCCAGCGTTGGCGGTAAAAGGGGATTTGGGCCTCCAGCTCCCGTTCCTGGTTGAGTACGAACGGACGCGGGCCGACGAAGTGCATATCGCCGCGCAAAATATTGAACAGTTGCGGCAGCTCGTCCCAGCGCGTGCGCCGCAGCCATCGCCCGACGCGGGTGATGCGAGGGTCCCGGAGCCGAGCGGGGAGGTGCTGCCCATTGGCGTCCACGTCCACGTACATGGAACGGAACTTATAAAGCGTGAACAACTGTCCGCGCCATCCGACGCGGCGCTGGCGGAAGATCACCGGCCCCGGGCTGTCCAGGCGGATGGCGATCGCGGCGGCCAACATCAGCGGCGCCGCCAGGATCAGGGCCAAGCAGGCGAGCGCCAAGGACGCAGCCCGCTTATAGCACCGCATGGCGGCGGAGACGGTGAACCCGCGGGCAAAGAGAATTTGGCTATAGCGCAAGGATTCGATGGCGATGCGGCCGGTGATGGCCTCGTACGCCTCGGTGCCGTCTTCGATGCGCACGCCGTCGTTCTTTAGGCATAGCAACTCTTCGGCAGGCCATTGGCCGCGGCGTTCCTCCATGGTGATTACGATGCGGGCAACGCGCTCGCGGCGGGTAATTTGCAGCAGACGGTTGCCGGCGTCGCAGTCAACCGCGCCGGGCGGGGCGCCGGGGGAGAAACAGCCGACCAGGTGCAGTCCCAATTCGGGACGGCGCTGAATCTCCGCTGCCAGGCGCATGGCCAGGGGACCATCCCCGAACAGGAGAGTCGGCTGCGCCAGGCGGTCGGAGTGGTTCCACAGCCAAAACACGCCGCGCCAGCCGGCCAGCACGACCGCGGCGAGCAGGACGCCTACCAGCGCGCCTCCTTGCGTCCATTCGCTGGGGCGCAATAGGTCGTTCAATCCCGCCGTCACCAGGAACAGTAGACCGACCGCTTGCAGCAGTCGCGCCGAGACTTCGGAGCCGCTGGCCATGGCGGCCGAGTCATAGAGATCGCAATAGTAAAGACAGAGCGCGCCGAGAAACGCGGAGAGCAGCGGTAACCACAGCCCGGCTCCGGTTCCCTCCGCGCCGGTTCCGGCGGAGGACAGGCGCACCGCCACCGCGAGCGCCACCGCAATCAGCCCCGCTTCCGTCAGCGCCAGCAACACCGTGCGGCGGGCGACGCCGACATGACACAACCGCAGCATGGCAGCGGCGGCATGGCGATGCGGGGAGCCCATGCCACGGCTTTGTAGCATGGCGCCGAATGGCGCCGCTAGACCGCGAATGGGCGGCCCCCATCGGTGGCCCGCGCACGTCTCCCAATCTCGGACTAGGAACGGGGCGGGGGATAGGCCAATGCCGACTGCGGGTTTTGATTCACCACGAGGCCCAACAAGTTGCGGCTATCCAAGCTGCGCAACGCTTCTCGTACTTGCGCCTTGCGCGAGACTCCCGCACGGGTGACGAGCAGCACGCCGTCCGCCATGCGGGCCCAGGCGTGGGCGTCGGCGACGGGCAGCAGGGGTGGGGCATCGATAATCACCCACGGGAACCAACTGTTCAACATCATCAGCAACTGCGCGGCACGCGGGGATTCTAGGAACGCCAGCGGCTGGGTGGCGCGGCCCACGGCGCCGGCCGGCAGCAAATGCGCCGACGTTTCGCCTAGCCGCCGCACGGGAGGCGCCGGGATCGGGGAGGGGTCGGCGTGGTGCATCCAGTCCGCCAGCCCCGCGCCGTCCTCCACGCCCCACAACTGCGCCTGCGCCGGCTGGCGCAGGTCGCCGTCCAGCAGCAGCGTGCGATTCCCGCTGGTGCGCGCCAGCGCCAGCGCGAGATTGGCGGCGACGATGCTTTTGCCCTCCCGCGGAAGGCTGCTGGTGCAGAGCACCGTTTGCAGCCGGCGCTCGGGGTGGCAGCGTTCGCGCAGGTGCAACAATTTCGCGGCCAACTGGCGGAACGCTTCCGCCGCGTTGTCCTCCCACTGGTTCCAGCAGACCAGCCGGCTCGCGGCTCCGGGCTGCGGCGTGAAGGTGGGGAAGACCGGCTCGGGAGCCGTCTCCGGCGCCCGGTCCGGGCTGGCGACCGAGAGGGCGGCGGCCCAGGCGCTCGGGCCGGCGGCGGCGTGGGCTTCGCCCGGTTGACCTTCCGCGCGTTGCAGCGCCTCGAAAATGCGGCTCATACCGGTTCTCCCTTGGCGGCCGAACGCAGCTCCCAATCCAACTCGGGTGCCGGGGCGTCGGTGTCCAGTTGCCGCGCTAGACGCAGCAAGGTGGCCAACAGTTGCCGCCGCTCATCCTGCGCGGGCGGCAATGGGGCGCGCGTGGGCGGCGGGACGGTCTCTTGCAGGCGGAAATCCTCCACCACCTCGGCCACGATGCTTTCCGACACTTCCGTCAGCTGATGGGCGTAGGCAGTGACCAAGGCATTTTCGCAGAGCGTGTTGATGAGCCGCGGAATCCCGCGGCTGGCGCGATAAATCGCCGCCAGCACCGGAGGCGGGAACAGGTTTTGCGCCCCGTCCGGACCCTGCGCCCGCTCCAGGCGGCGGGCAATGTACCCAGCCGTCTCTTGCTCGCTCAAGGCGGCCAGCCGGCAGCGCAGCGCCACCCGTTGTTTCAGCTGGCGCAGCGCCGAGGAGTCGAGGAGATCCTCCAGCTCGGGCTGTCCCGCGAGGACGATCTGCAACAGCTTCTGCGAGGTGGTTTCCAGGTTCGTCAGCAGCCGGATCTCCTCCAGCACCTCCGGGCTGAGATGTTGCGCCTCGTCCACGACCAGCGCGGTGGTGAGCTGCCGCCGGTGCCGGTCCAAAAGAAACTGATTCAGCACCCGCAGCCGGGCGCTCTTGCCGTTCAAGTCGGCGGGGAGGCCGAAATCCGTCAGCAGGTGGTGCAGAAAATCATCGGCGGTGAGGCGCGGATTGAACAGATAGGCGAACGCGACCTGTTTGCGGTCCAATAGATCGAACAGGCAGCGCAACAGCAGCGTTTTTCCCGTGCCCACCTCGCCGGTCAGCACCACGAAGCCGCGGCGCCCGCTGACCGCGTGGTAGAGGTTGGCGAGCGCTTCGTTGTGGCGCGGGGTGGGATACAGAAAGTAGGGATCCGGGCTCAGCTCGAACGGGCGGCGGCGGAGATGGAAGTGCTCACAGTACATGCCCGCGCCTAGGAATGCCAGAGCAGCCAGCCGTTGCCCACCGCCACCACCAACAATAGCGCGCTGGCCAGCAGCCACTGCCCCACCGACCGCAGGCGGCCCTGACGCCGCTCGGCCGGTGTCTCCAGCGCCGGGATCGCCCCGAGCACCGGCGCCGCCGCCCAGGCGCGCGCCTCGCGCTCGCCGTGCAGCCGGTCATCGCTCCAGTCCCGCGCCAGCGCCAGCAGCACGCCCAGCGCGGCGCCCAGCGCCAGCCCCAGGCCGCTGAACAGCAGCGGGTTGGGAAACGCCGGGCGGAGGGGGCGGGTGGGCGGGTCCAACAGGCGGAAGTGGGCTCCGGATGGGCCGTTGTCCAGCGCCACCTCCAGGTGGGCTTGATGCTGTTCCGCGGTGAGATGGTCGTAGTCGGCCTGCGCCTGCTGGTCCTGCTGCTCCAGTTGCGTCAGCTCCTGTTCCTGCACCGGAGCGGCGTTGGCCTGCGCCTGCGCCGCGGCGATCTGCCGGCCCAGCCGGGCTAGGTGGTGTTGCTCGTTGCGAATCGCCAGTTGGTTGGCCTGCGCCTGGCTCTGCAGTTGCAGCAGCGGCGCCATCGCCGCCACCTGTTGCGGGGAGGCGGCCGTGGCGTCGCCGCGGCGGCGTTGCCGTTGCGCCGCGGCCAGTTCCGCCTGCAGTCGCTGCACCTCCGGATAGCGGTCGGTGTAGCGTGTCCGCAGGGCGGCCAAGCGCGCCTGCAACTGGGCGATGTGCTGATCCAGGGCGGTGGCCACGGCCGGCGCCGCCCCCTGGTTCGCGGGCACGTCCAGCATCTGGCGGTACTCGGCTTCGAGCGAGCCCAAGTAGGTCTGTTCCTGCCGGTCCTGATCCAAGATCTGCTGCGCGCCGCTTTGTTGGCTTTCCAGCAGGGTCAATTGTTGCGCGCTGGCCGCCGCCTGCGCCGGATCCAGTTCCGGATGTTGCGCCCGAAACGCCTGGAGCGCCTGCTGCCGTTGCTGCAACCGGGCGCGGCTGGCGGCCAAGGCGGATTGCAGGAAGCGGTCGGCCCCGGCGGCCTGCGCCTGGCGGGCGCGCTGGTTGGACTGGATGAACCATTGGCTCAGCTGCCGGTCCACCGCCTGCGCCAGCCGCGGGCTGCGG
Source organism: Acidobacteriota bacterium (assembly GCA_021827785.1). Taxonomy (GTDB): domain Bacteria; phylum Acidobacteriota; class Terriglobia; order Terriglobales; family SCQP01; genus JAKAUF01. The sequence continues at coordinate 18,793 of JAKAUF010000300.1, forward strand.
GCGGTAAAGGCCACGGTGAAGGCCGCCGGCGCGCTGCCCTGGCGTTCGCCGGGCGCCGTCACCCAGTTCAGTTCCACCGCCTGGCGCATGCGCTCGCCCGCCTGTTCCCGACTGGCGCCCGGGGCGAAGACCTGCCAGCGCGCCGCCAACCGCGCCAGGCGCGGACGGCTCAGCACCTGCTGCGTGATCTGCTCGAGCAGGGCGTCATCGCCGCCGGCCGGCGGGCCGACCACCGTGGCCGGCACCTGCGCGGGGGTAATCAGCAGCGTGGCCTGGCTGCGATAGCGCGGCGGCAGCCACGCGGCCAGCGCCAGGGCCAGGCCCCAGACGCCAACGATGCTGCCGGCGATCCACCAGCGGCGGCGGCGCAGCAGGGCGCCCAGCTCGCGCCATCCTAGGGTCGAAGCCGGCGGCGCAGCCATCGCCTAGCCTCCCGGTCCCCGGCCCAGGTTGTAGCCGATGCCCAGCTCCATCATCTGGCGCCCGAGGATCCGGGCAAAGGGGACGGCTCCGTGGCTCTGCTCGTCCACGTAGTTGTAGTTGGCGGTCAGCACCCAGTGCCGGCCCAGGCCGCGGCGCATTTGCGCGCCGGCGATCCAGCTGAACAACGCGCTATTGCCGCCGGGCAGGCGCAGCCCCAGCGGGGTGATGCGCTCAAACCCGGCGTTGCCGCCGAGGGTCCATTCGCGGCCCAGCCGGCGCATCGCGCCCAGCGTCGCCTGGTCCGCCTCCACGGCGCCGGCGAACAGGCCGCCGCTGTCGGTGGTGCGGCGCAGCAGGGTCAAATTCCAGGCGGTGTGATAACTTTGCACGGCCAACGTGCCTCCGGCGCTCCAGCCCAGGTTGTTCTGATGTATCCGCGCCAGCCCCGGGTTGCTGGCCAGCACGGTGGCCGGCAAATAACGGCTCAGGTCCTCGCGCAGTTGCGCCTCCTGCGGGCCGGCAAACAGCGTCACCTGCGCGGTCGGCCCCAGCACCCGCGTCAACTGCAATAGCGCACTGCCCACCTGCACGCGGGAGATGCCCCCCGCCAGCCGCATGTGGGAGTAGTCCAGTTCCGCGCCCAGGGTCGTGCGGCGGCTGAGCCGATAGCTGAGGCCCGCGGTCCCCGTCACCCCCTCCAGGTCGCTGAGCGCCGGACCGGCGGTGGGCGCTTGGCCGAAGTAGCGGCTTTCCAGGTAGCCGGCGCCGAGATGCAGCGCCCAGCGGTAGCTGGCGATGTAGTCCAACGCCACGGTGGGCTGCTGGCTGAACTGGCGGGCAAACGGCGTGGCCACGAAGTTGTTCAACGCCACCACCGAGCCGCTGACCTGCGCCGCCTGCGGGGTGGCGAGATAGCGCCCATAGGCGGCGTGCTCGGAGAGGCGCAAAAACCAATGCGGGTTGAGCTGCCAGCTGAGGTCCAGCGCCCCGGCCTGGTCGAAGCGGTCATAGCCGCGAAAGGTGCGGTATACGGTGTAACTGGGCTGATAGCCCAGGGCCCAATGCAGCGCCCCCCGGTTTTGTCCCGCCGCGAAGTTGCCGGCCAGGGTCTCCAGCCAGTCGCTGCCGCCATTGCTCAGCCCGGTGACGTTGGTCTCATAGCCCGTGTCGGCGGTCAGGGTCATCTGCTGAAACGTCTCCACCGCCTGCGCCGGCGCCAGTTGCACCGGCCCGCCGACGCTCACCGTCTGCGCCAACGTAGTGGGGTTGGTCACCGTGGGAGCGGCATTCTGCGCCGCGGCGGGAGCGGCCAGGGCCAGCGCCAGAACCAGCCCCGCCAGGCCGGACCACCGTGTCCGCCGCGCCATCAGGGCACCACCACCGTGTCCCCCGGTTTGAGTTGGATGTTTTCCCAGGGGAGATGGCCCTTGATGACTTGGTTGTAGTTGAATGGATAGATCCAGCGCGAGCCGTTCGGTTTGTAGCGCAACACGTAGATCTTCTTGGTATTGGCGAACTCCGCCGGGCCGCCGGCCTGGGCCAGCGCGTCCAGCACGGTGGTGGGCTGATCGAGGGGATAGGCCCCGGGCTTGATCACTCGGCCCAGGACGTTGAACAGCCGGCTCAGGACCTTGGTGACCACCACGGTGACCCGCGGCTGGTCAATGTAGGCGCGCAGCCGCCGCGTCAACGCTTGTTGCAGTTGCAGCGGGGTATAGCCGCTGGCCCGCACCTGGCCGATCAGCGGCAGGGAGATATACCCGTCGGGGCGGACCGGCAGCGTGGCCGAAAGGTCCTTTTCGTGCCAAACGTTAATGCTCAGCACGTCGTTGGGGCCGATGGTGTAGGCCGGCGGCGCGCTGGCGCTGGGTCGCGGCGTGTCCTTGTGCTTTTTCTTATGGTTGCCGTTGCCGGCCGCCAGCGCGCAACTGGCGGCGAGCAGCAGCAAGCCCCCCGTGCGCGCGCAGCGGCGGCCGATGGCGATGAGCGTCATACCCTTCCTCCTTGCAGTTGGTCCTCGGAGCGGGCCGCGGCCGGCGCCAGCGGCGGCGCCAGATCGGCATCTTTGAGCTTGTACAGCAGGGCCCGATAGCTAATGCGCAGCAGCCCGGCGGCGCGCTTGCGATTGCCCCGGCTGGCCGCCAAGGCTTGCCCGATCAGCTCCCGTTCCAGCTGCCGTTCGGCGCGGCGGGTGATTTGCTTGAGCGAGAGCGAGCCATCCGGCGCCCAGCCCGCCGGGCGCGCCGCCAGCCCGGTCGTGAGTGCGTCGGCGCTTTCCAGGATGACATAACGCTGCACCAGGTTTTCCAGCTCGCGCAAATTGCCCGGCCACGCATACCCTTCCCAGGCGCGCCACACCGCGGCCGGCGGCGGCGGAACGGCGCGTCCGTGGGCGCGGTTGTACTGCTCCAGGAACAGCGCCACCAGCCGCGGCAGTTCCGCCCGCCGCTGGCGCAGCGGCGCAAGACGCAGGGTGACGACGTTGAGGCGATAGAGGAGGTCGCGGCGGAATTGGCCTGCCGCCACCTGCTCCGCCAGCTCCTGCGGCGTGGCCGCCACCAAGCGTGGCCGCTGCCGGCCCGCTTCGGGTTCCTGCAACCAGCGCAGCAACTCCGCCTGCCACGCGGGCGCCAGCTCGCCGATCTGGTCCAGGTAAAGGGTGCCGCCGCCCAGCCCAAACCAGCTTCCATGCCCGGCCGCCAGCGCCGATGCGTGCAGCTTCAAGAACGGCTCCGCCGCGCCGCTCCGGAAATGCAGGTAGCGCGCCGCCAGGTCTTTGCCGCTGCCGCTTTCGCCTTCCAGCAGCACCGGCACGCCGCTGGCCGCCACCCGGCTGAGCTGCGCGCAGAGGGAGGCGGGCAACAGCGCCGGCGCTAGCGATGCCGCTGCGCTGACGCCCTCGGTGGCAACTCGGCTGTCCATGATCCCCCGCGCTCTCTGCCTGCACCTGCACTGCCATTGCCCGGCGCCCCGCCGGCGGGATCCGCGGCAGGGGGCGGCGGGACCGTCTAAGTCCAAATATTGCTTCGAGTTGAGCCCGACGCGCCGCCGCCCTACGTGACCCCGCCCGGGAGCCCCCACGGGGCGGAAAAAATCTGGCGCAATGGGGAAGGAGATTTCCCTGGGCGCGGGCCCCTCCGGGGGCTGGGTTGCAATCGCTTGCACTGCGCCGCCGGTGGCGTTTCCCACTCCAGGGACGCCGGCGCGGCGCCGCGGGGAGACCAATGTGGCACCGGGAAGGCGGCAAAATCGCGGCCCGCCGCCATAGGGCGGCGGGTGCGGGCGCATCGCAGGGGATGACGCCGGCGGTTCCCGGGCGCCGGCGGGCGGGAAAATTCTTGACGCCGGATGTGCAGCCATTTACACTTAGGGTCACTTGGCTTCGTCCCGGCAGTGATGGCCGGTTGCGCTTACTCAGTTGCTACGCCTCACTTGCCGCTTTCTCTGATTTACCCATGAGATCGGACCCTCGCTGCGCCTGAGATCAATCTCCGTCTCCCATGGCCAATTCCGCCGAACCTCTCGCTCCGCCCCGCCGCCCCGCCGGCCGTGCCCGCCCGCCCCGCCGTGGCCGCGGTCCGGCTTCGGTTCCGGCGGAGCGCCCGCGCACCGCGGAACGGGGCGAGGAGGTGCGGCGCCGCACGTTGGCGTTGGCGGCGGCCGCGCATGACATGAAGACGCCGCTGGCGACGATGGCCGGATATGCGGCGTTGCTGACGAATGGGCAATGCGGTCCCTTGACCCCGCGGCAGCGGGAGGTGCTGGGCGAGATGGAGAGCAGTTGCTCCCGCCTGCAGCGCACCGTGGACGACTGTCTCAGCTTTGGGCTCATGGAGGCCGAAGGGGTCCGCCTCAAGGCGGACCGGGGCGACATCGGCGCCTGTTTGGAGGAGTTGCATGGCATTTGGAGCGATTCCTTCCGGCGCAAGGGCGTGGCGCTGTATTTGCTGGCCCCGCCGCCGCTGCCGGCCTTCGTCTTCGACTATCACAAGATCCAGCGGGTGGTTTCCAATCTGCTGGAAAACGCGCTCAAATTCACGCCCACCGGCGGCACGGTGTGGCTGAGTTGGGAAGCCCACTTTTGGGAGCGGCGCACCCGCTGGGAGCGCGCCATGCCGGGGAATCGGCGCCGCCAGTCCAGCCCAGCGCCCAACGCCTGTCGCATCTGCGTCTGCGACACCGGGCCGGGCATCGCCCCGGAGTTTCACCAGGAGATCTTTGACCCCTTTGTCCGCCTCGCACCGGAGGAGGTCCAGACCGGCGGCGGGCGCAGCGGCGTGGGCCTGGGGTTGGCCATTGCCCGGCAAATGGTGCAGTCGCATGGCGGCAAGATTTGGGTGGAGAGTGAACTGGCGGCGGGCAGTAAGTTTTGCCTGGTGTTGCCTTTGGCCACGCCGCCGGAAACGGCGCGGGCGGCGCCCAGGTAACCGCGCCGCCGCGTTCTGCCATGAGCGAATCCGCCACCGCCGCTGCCCCGGAAGCCGCGCCCGCCGTTCCCGTACGTGTTTTGATCGTGGACGACGAGCCGGAAAAGCTGGGCTATGTCCGCGCCCTGCTGGAGGCCCACGCCTGCACCGTGGAGGTGGAGCCGAACGGCTCCCAGGCGCTGGCGCGGGTCAAGCGCGATCCGGTTCCCGACCTGGTGTTGTTGGACCTGATGATGCCGGGCCAGGATGGGATTGCCACTTTGGGCAAGCTGCGCCGGGCACGGCCCGCCCTGCGCGTGGTCATGTTGTCGAATCTGAACGACACCCGCAAGGCGGTGGAAGCGGCGCAGTTGGGGGCCGCCGATTACCTGACCAAACCGCTCAAGGAAGCCGACCTGAAGAGCTTGCTGGGGCAGGCGGCACTGGCGGGATCCGCCTCCGGCGCCCCGCCGGCCGCGCCGGAAACGGACGGGGAGGACACGCGCTACGTGATGGTCAGCCCGGCCATGCAGCGGGTGCGGGCGGAGGCGCTGCGGGTCGCGCCCATAGACGTTCCGGTCTTGATTTTGGGGGAGAGCGGCACGGGTAAAGAAGTGGTGGCGCGGCTGATCCATCGCCATTCCCGCCGCGCCGACGGCCCGTTCGTCAAGGTCAACTGCGCCGCGTTGCCGGGCGAGTTGCTGGAGAGTGAGCTGTTTGGCTACGAGGCCGGCGCCTTCACCGGCGCGGTGCGCGCCAAGCCCGGCAAGTTTGAGCTGGGCGAGAACGGCACCATCTTGCTCGACGAGATCGGGGAGATGCCGCCCGCCTTGCAAGCCAAGCTGCTCCATGTGCTGCAAGACGGCGCCTACTCCCGGCTGGGCAGCCGCAAGACGCTGAAAGCCGACGTCCGGGTGCTCAGCGCCACCAACATTGACGTGCAGCGGGCCATCGGCGGCGGACAGTTCCGCGCCGATCTGTACTATCGCTTGAACGCGTTCACCTTGCAGTTGCCGCCGCTGCGCGAGCGCCAAGAGGAGATTCCGCTGCTGCTGCGGCAATTCATGATCCGCTTCGCGGAAAGCTATTCCCGGCCCATCCTGCCCATTACCCAGGCCATGCACGAGGCGTGTCTGCGCCATCCCTGGCCGGGGAACTTGCGGGAGATGGAGAATTTCGTCAAGCGGTATCTAATCCTGGGAGACGAAGCCCAGGCCATTGCGGAATTGGAACAGCACGCCGCGGCGCTGGCGGCGACCGCGCCCGCGGCCCCCGCCGCCCCGGTGGCGCGGCCGCCGCGGGATTTGAAGTCGCTGGTCAAGGGTTTGAAGGGAGAAGCGGAGGCCGAAGCCATCGCCCAGGCGTTGCGCGAGTCCCGCGGCGTGCGCAAGCAGGCGGCGCAAGCGCTGGGCATCAGCTACAAGGCGCTGCTGTACAAAATCCGCATGTATGGATTGGAGCCGGAGTAAAGCGCCCGCCGCGCCGTACTCTGCTAGACTGGCCGGGCCATGGGGGATTTCCGGCTGCGCGTCTTTTACGTCGTCGCGCGGGAGGGAAGCTTTTCCCGCGCCGCGGCGGAGTTGCATCTTAGCCAGCCGGCGGTCAGCCTGCAGATCAAGGCCTTGGAAGAGGAGTACGGCCAGCGCCTGCTCGACCGCACCGCGCGCGGCGCGCGGCTGACCGCGGCCGGCGAGCGGCTCTACCGCCAGGCGCGGCGCATCCTCCAGCTCTATCAGGAAATCGAGGCGGAACTGCTGTCACCGCCGGCGCTGAGCGGAGAGCTGCGCCTGGCGGCGAGTTCGACCCTGGCCAACTATCTCCTGCCCGCCGTGTTGGCCGGCTTCCAGAGTGAGTGGCCCAAGGTGCGGCTGGTGCTCGCCAGCGGCAACACCCGGCAGGTGGCGCAGTGGGTGCGGGAACAGACCGTGCCGCTGGGGTTCGTGGAAGGCCCCTGCGCCCTGCCCGGGCTGAAAGTGCAGCGGCTGGCGCAGGACGAACTGGTGGTGGTGCGGGGCCGGCGGTTTGCCGCGCTCCGCACGCCGTTTTCGGTGGCGGATCTTCTCAGCCTGCCGATGGTCATGCGGGAAGCGGGCTCCGGCACGCGCGAGGCGCTGGAAGCGGCGCTGCGCGCCGCCGTTCCCGGCAAACTGCCGCAGGTCGCCATGCAGTTGGGCAGCACCGAGGCGGTGAAGACGGCGGTGGAATTGGGCATCGGATTGGCGGCGGTGTCCCGCTGGTCGGTGGAAAAGGAACTTCGCCTCGGCACCTTGCTGGCGGTCGAAGTGCAAGGCCTAGCCTTGCGGCGGCAGTTGTTCACGCTCTATCCCCAGGGCCCGGCGCCGGGGGGCGTGGCCGGCCAGTTCCTGGCTTTCTTGCGCCGCGCGCTGCGCGCCCGGCGCCTGGCCCGAACCGGGGTATAACCATAGGCCGGGCGAATCGCCCATAAGATCTCCTCATTGGACGGCGCCGGTGGAGGCCGGGTAGCGTGGTTCTCAGGCAGTACGGGAGCCTGAGAATGGACATGAATCGCAAACAATTTTTGGTGCGCGGCTTGACCGGCGCCGCAGCGCTGGCGGCGGGCGCCATGGCCCAGGGGCAGTTGGTGGATACGCGCGCCGACTGGCGGGAGCGGGATTTCCGCCGCTTAATGGCGCGGCCGGCGCGGTACCGGCAGGTCTACGACATCGTGGCGATTAACCACGGGATCTTCCTCAACAACATCAAGAACTCGCTGAATGGGTTTCAATTCGGCTTGGATCTGACGCCGCGGCAGTTCCATATCGTGGCGGCGCTGCACGGCCCCGCGAATTTGCTGAATCTGGACGACGCCGCCTGGGCGCGGTATCCGCTCGGCGAGTTCATCGGCTTGAAGGATCCGAAAACCGGGCGTTGGGCGCGGCGCAATTTGTTCTTGCACGGTTCCGCCGACGCCAGGGATCACGATCCGGATAGCGAACGCTCGGTCTATCAGGACAAGAGCATCACCGGATTGAAGCGGCGCGGCGTCAGCTTTCTCGCCTGCCACACCGCGATGGAAGAGCAATCGCGAGCGATGATCGCCCGTTTTCGGCTCCAGGAAAAGCCGGAAGCCATGGTCCGTACCCTGCTCGGCCAACACTTGCTGCCCGG
>JAKAUF010000281.1 GCA_021827785.1 Acidobacteriota bacterium
CGCCCGGCCCGCCTAGCGCAGCGCCGCTTCCACCGCCCGCAGATCCTCCGCCAGCAAGGGCAACAGCGTTCCATCGCCGCCAAACCGTACCTGCTGGTAATGCGACACAAACCGCCCGACCGCCGCCGCCAACGCGGGCCGGCCCGCGACCGGCGGCAAGGCGCCGGCTAGCTCTTCCGGCGTGCACTGCGGCGGGGCGCGCAGGCCGATCCGCTCGAGGCGCCGGCGCAAGCGCCGGTAGTACCATGTCGCTTCGCTCGCGGCGGCCACGGGCGTTCGCCCGCGATTGGCCCACGGGCCGGCCCAGATGGCCGCGCCGATGGCGAGCAGAACGACGGCCAGCATCAGCACCATCCGTACTTGCCGCTGTTTGGCCGCATGGGCCAGCCATTTCTTCGCCGCATCCGTGCGGGCATGCCAACCATGCCGCCCCGACCAGGCGAACCATTGCCGCCAGCTTCCGGCCGCCAGCCGCACCCGGCGGCTGACGCCGCGGGCGAGCGACAGCTGGTGGAAGACGTCGTAATTGATCACCCACTCCTGCCAAAAGCTGCTGAGCGCGTCGGCGTACTCCTGCCACTGCGACCAGCCGGCGGCATCCGCGGAAGCCGGCGTCGCGTCGAAGCGCCGCCACAGGCCGCCCTCGCGCGTCGGGAAATAGGCCTGCACCCAGGAATGCGCGTCCCGGCCGCGCAGAACGTAATCGCCGGAAACGCGGTTGTACTCGCCGCCGGCAAACCCATTGACGACCCGGGTGGGAATGCCCAGCATGCGCCCCATCACCGCCAGCGCGGAGGCGAAATACTCGCAGTTGCCGGCACGAACGCGAAAGAGGAAATCGGCCAGCGGGTCCGGTCCCCGCGCCCGCAGGTTGAGGCTGTAGCGATAATGCGTGCGCAGGTACCGGGTCAGCGCCCGCATCTGCGCGTAGGGATCGGGGAGGCGGCCGGCGATCCGCCGCGCCAGGGCGGCAATGCGCGGGTCCAGGCCCGGCGGCAGTTCCAGATATTGTTTCCGGATGAGCGGTGGATAGTTCCGCCCGAGTTTCCGCAAATCAGCCCCCGGCGGGGAGCCGATGGTGGAGACGGCGGTGTAGGACATTTCCCCGAACGTTCCATGCACCCGGCTGAGGGTGCCCGTCGGCTCGACGCCGATGCGCGGCAGGTGGGTCGAAATTTGCCGCAGTTGCGGCGCGAAGAACAGCACGTCCGAGCCCACCGGATTGAGCATGACTTGATACCGCACGGTCCGCTGGGGGTAAGCGAATGCGCGCGGCGGAACGGGGAACTGCATCTGCCCGAAGACGGTTCGCGTGGGCCGCGCGCGCTGGGGATCGTACCATCCCCGCCCGTCGAAGTCGGTCAAGACCCGGCCCGTCCAATACAGGTAAAGGCTGCCCGGCGCGGCCGCCGGCGAGGATGACTGGATGCGCACGTGCATCACCGGCCGGTTGCTGAGCTGCAAGCGGCCGATCTCGCCCAGCTCCACGTCGTCGCTGAAGCCGCTCAGCCGCTGCGGCCCAATCCCGGGCTGCCAATAGCCAAACGAAAAGCGGGGCAGCAGGAAGAACAGCAGCGCGCCGCAACCCGCGACGCTGGCCGCGGCGGCCAAGGACACGGAAAATAACGGACCGCGGAGCTGGTAGCCGCCCGTGGGGCGCTTGGCTCGGGGCTTGCTGCCCTCGGGCGCGGCGGCGCGCACCGGCGCGGACGCTTCCGCGCGGAACAGTTCGTAGGAGATGACCGTGGCCACGGTCAGCACCAGGAAAATGACGAAGTCGCCCAGGAAGCCGCCGCCGACCGTCAGCGTCGCCGCCGCCAATACCTCCAAGAAAGCCAGCACGCAGAGGTAGGCGAAATCCCGCGGCCGCGTGGCGGAGAACAGCTTCAGCACGGCTACGAGCAGGACCAAATGCACCGTCGCCTGCAAAAATCCGTGCGACAAAAACAGGTAGTCCAACGGGTAGAACGCCAGGTACAGGACGCTGACCAAATTGGCGAAGGTGTTGGACAGACGCGGCTGGATGCCGCGCAGCAGCAGCAGCGCCCGCAGCCCCAGGGCCGCCGCCCCCAGCAAGACCACCGGACCGCCAAGGCGGCCGGTGCCGGCCAAGGTGAAAAAGCCGGCCGCCAGCAGCAACAGCAGCAGGGCTTCGAAGTACGGGCGAATCAGCGACGGCGCCGCGGCACTGCCCGGCGCGGACGAGACCGCCGCTATTGCCTTTGCCCGCCGCCCCCGCCGCACCATATGCCATATAGGATAGGTCAGGCGGCCCTACCGCCCGCACCCGTGAGCCGCTATGCTCCAAGCTGGCCACTGGCCGTGCGGCCAGGCCGGCAATGCAACCACTTTTGGCGCGCCCCAGGCACGACTCCCAAGCTGAACCCTCCACGCCATGTTCACACCGTTTGCCTGGATTCTCCGCCCTGGCCATGCCGACGAATGGCCCGCCATGGTGCGCCTGGTCGCGCAGCAGGCGGACATCTTCGGCGCGCGCTTATCCGTAGCCTCGGATCCGCGGCAGGGAAGAAGACTGCGGGCCGAATTGCCCGATGAGGAAGTGGGCCAAGAGTTTTGGCTGGCCGTCCACGAAGCGGCGGACGAACTCAGCCTGGCGGTGGAACTGGTGACCGACCCCGCCGGCGCCGGCGGCCCATGGTCGCCGTTGGGTGATGCCGGCGCCGACGTGGAGGCGGAGCCTGGCGCCGATCAGGGCGGCGCCGCGATCCGTCCCGCTCCCGCGCCCCCCGCGCCCGCCGCGGCGGCCACCGCTTTCCCCGGCTTGACGCGGTTCCGTCCAGAGGTGCCGGAAGAGACGCTCTACGACCTGCTGCGCGAGCAAGACCCCGACCTCGACGGGAAGCTGGACCAAACCATCCAGCAAATCGAAGCCGAGGGGTTGCCGGTGGTACACCTGCTGCCGTACTTGGATCTGCCCCTCTTCCAGGAGTACGCCGCCGCGAATCCGGGGGAACGGGAACAGAATCTTTTCCTGCACATGCTGCACACCTGGACCTGCTACCGGCGCTTCGGCGCCGTGCACGCGCGCCTCGGGCCGGAACTCGCCGCCACGCTGTCGGACAGCCGTTGGCTGCGGCTACACAGCACGCAATTCCAAAGTCCGGCCCCCGCGCTCTGCGTGCAGTTTCCGGCTTGGTGGCAAACCCTGCGCGCGCCCGGCGGGGGACCGGCGCAGTGGGTCAAGGAGGTTTATCTGATCCACTGCGAGCCGCCGACGCCGCTGGAGGACCGCGAACTGACGCTGATGATCGTGACGCATGACGAGCGCGGCGAGTTCGGCTTTGTCCCGCTGGAGATTCCGCTCTCGCTGCCCGCGGTGGATGAATCGTTGCAGGCCTTCTTCGCCCCCAGCCTCGAAGACGCGGATCTCGGCGCCAACACGCAGGACCTGCAACAGACCTGCTGCATTACGGCCGCATGGTGCTTGTATAGCTGCGCACGGGATCCGGTGCGCTATCTCGGCTCCGCCTCGCCGCCCACCGCCGATTAGGCGGCGCCTTGCCGCGGACTCCGCCTAAATGCCGCCTGAAGGCGAACTGGGGAGCCGGGTGCGCTTCCGCACTTTAGCCCCCATCCGTTACCCTTATACTCGGGACAGCAGTGCAGGGGGTCTCCATGCCGAGGAAGGAATGTGGAAAGCGGCCAATCGGCGTGCCCGGAAGCCGTTGGCTGGGCGTGCTATTGGCGTTGGCATTGACCGCCGCTCCCGCCTGGGCGGTTTTGGGCCAGCAGGTGCAGAGCGTGCTGGCGGACCGGGCGAGGGTTGCGGGGCGGCTGCGGCAGATACGCGCCACCGGCTACACCATCCAGCAGATCAGCAGCGGCCAGCCCGGCCGCGGCACGGTCATCCGGGAATATGTTTCTCCCGCGGGAATCGTCTTCGGCGTTTCCTGGCACGGCCCGCAAATACCTAACCTCCGGGCGCTGTTGGGGGCGTACTACTCCCGCTTCCAGCAAGCCGCGGCGCAACCCCGCCGGGTGCGCGGCCCGCTTCGCATCCAGAGCGGGGATCTGGTGGTGGAAAGCGCCGGGCATATGCGGGCCTTCTATGGCCGCGCGTATGTCACCAAGCTGATTCCGCGCAATCTTTCCGCGAAGGTGGTGCGATGAAGCGCGCCGGCTTCTTGGCCCTTGCCGTGGTCTTCGCCGCGGCGATCAGTGTTGGCTTGAGCGGCTGCGGCAACAGCTCCAGCGGCGGCTTGCCACCCAGCAGCGGTGGCGGCGGCGGTGGCGGCGGCGGAACCGGCGGCACGGGCGGCAACGTAACGCCGATTGCCGTGGAACAGGGTCCGGGCGGGAGCTCCTTCGTCAACACGCCGTTCGTCACGGTGCGGGTCTGCGTTCCCGGCAGCACGACGAATTGCCAAAACGTCAAGGACGTGCTGCTGGACACCGGTTCGTACGGCCTGCGGCTGCTGTCTTCGCAAGTCGGGATCTCCCTGCCCGAAACCACCGACAGCAGCGGCAACACGCTGGCGGAATGCACGCAGTTCGAAGGCTCCTACGTGTGGGGCTCGGTCGCCACCGCGGATGTGTACATGGGCGGGGCCAATAACACCGGCGAAGTGGCCACGAGCGTGCCCATTCAACTCATCGGGTCATCCAGCATTCCCGGCGCGCCGTCCAGTTGCACCAGCAGCGGCTTGCCGGCCAATGATACCGTCGCCACGCTGGGCGCCAACGGCATTCTCGGCGTGGGGCTGTTCGTGCATGACTGCGGCGCCGCCTGCGACCCCAGCTCGACCAGCCCGCCCAACCCGCAGCCCTATTACTTGTGCAGTTCCTCGAGCTGCACGCAAACGCCTCTGGCCGAAAGCAACCAGGTGCAAAACCCCGTCGCCCTATTCGCCAACGACAACAACGGCGTAGTGGTAAAAATGAATTCCGTCAGCGACAGCGGCGCGATCACCGCGACGGGATCGTTGATCTTCGGCATCGGGACCGAGTCCAACAACGGCCTGGGCAGCGCCACGGTGCTGACCGTCAACGGGTTCGGCGATATCTCCACCACGTATAATGGCGTGACCTATTCCGACCCGACCTCCGGCACCAGCACGAACGCCGGGAGCTTCTTCGACACCGGCTCCAACGGCCTGTTCATCCTGGACGCCACGA
>JAKAUF010000152.1 GCA_021827785.1 Acidobacteriota bacterium
GCAAACCGACGGCCACTTCAGTTACATCACGGTGCCGTAGGCGCCCAAGGGGACGAGATGGAACGACTCAGGCGAATGCGAGGTTTGGGCCCCAGTTTGGCGCCGGCGCTGGCGTTGATGCTGGCGTTGTTCCTGGCGCTGACGCCAGCGGCGGCGTCGGCGCGGCCCGGTAAGGGCGTCTATCCGCCTTGGAGCCGGGGTAACGATCCGGCGCCGCACGGCTACGTGTTCCGCGTGGGATCGGTGGACAATGTCCCCGATCTGCACGGCGATCCGCAAGGCGCGCGGCTGAATCTGTTCGTCGGCGGCAATCAGTTCATGGTGATGCCTGCCCTCATCCGCGCTTTCGTGCGGCGGCATCCGCGCCTGCGCGGGCGGATCTTCTACGAGACGCTGCCGCCCGGCATCCTACTGCGCCAGATGCGGCGGCGGGACACGCTGACCCTCGGCAATCTCACCTTGCGCGTAGTGCCGGATGTCTATGAAGCCGGCGCCCGCAAGGTGCGAGCGCTGCGCCGTGCCGGGCGGGTCCGCCAAACCGTCGCCTACGCCAGCAATAATCTGGAGATCATGGTGCGGCGGGGCAATCCGCTGCGCATCCGTGGCTTAGCCGACCTCGGCCGCGGCGATGTCCGCGTCGCCATGCCCAACCCCGCTTGGGAGGGAGTGGAGCGGCAAATCGCCGCGGCGCTCCAGCGGGCGGGAGGGCGGGCGCTGGTGCGGCGGGTGATGGTCGCCAAACTGCGCGCCGGGACTACCTATCTGACCCACATCCACCACCGCCAGACGCCCCTCCGCATCATGCAGGGAGCCAGCGACGCCGGCGTCACCTGGGCATCCGAGGTGCGGTTCCAGGAAATGCTCGGCCATGCGATCGCTGGGGTGCGCATTCCCTCGGCACAGAATGTTCGCGCCGTCTACGTTGCCGGTGTGGTGGCGCATGCGCCGCATCCGCGGGCCGCCGCCGACTGGCTGCGCTTTTTGGCCTCCCCGCTGGCGCGGCGCATTTACCAGCGCTTCGGCTTCGGCGCGCCGGCCCAAGGAGCGGGAGCGCGATGACCGCCGAGCGGCGGCGCTGGGTACAGACCGAGGCCTTGCCGGCGCTGAGCGTGGTCCTTCTCGGGGTATTGGGGTTGGGCTTCTACGTTTGGCAAACGCGGCCCGCCGCGTCCCAACTGGCGGCGGTGCCGATCCCGGCGCCGGCGCCGTTGCCCGCGGGTCCGCTGGGCGCCAGTATCCGCTTGGGACGACAGTTGGTGGCGCGGACGCCGCAGCTGGCGCGGGGAAATGTCGGCGGCGCACTGAGCTGCGCCGATTGCCATTTGCGCGATGGCCGGCAAGCCTACGCGGCGCCCCTGGCCGGGCTCAGCGGCGCGTTTCCCGCGTGGAATCGCCGCGCGGGGCGCGTCATCACGCTGGCCGAGCGCATCAATGAGTGTTTTGTGCGCAGTGAAAATGGCCGTCCACTGCCGGCGACGGGCCGGCGCATGACGGCATTCCTGGCCTATATCGCCTGGCTCTCGCGCGGCGTTCCGGCCGGCGATTCGGTCGTGGGCCGCGGATTTGCGCCGCTGCCGCGCCTCGCGCACGCGGCAAACGCCCGCGTCGGCGCCCGCATTTACCACACCCATTGCGCCTCCTGCCATGGCGGGAACGGCGCCGGGCAACCGCCGATGATTCCCCCGCTGTGGGGAGCGCAGGCCTATAACCAAGGTGCGGGCATGAATCATGTGCGGAAGATGGCTGCCTTCGTTCTGCGCTTCATGCCTTTGGGGCAGGGAGGCAGCCTCACCGCGCAGCAGGCCGCCGACGTCTCAGCCTACGTGCATTCCCAACCTCATCCCCCTTTCCCCGCAAAATACGCGCGCTACTAGAGTGACCAGCCACCCGCCAGCATGGCCATTCCTGGGGCAATAGCCCCCAGGCCTGCGGCACAATCCCCGGTTCCTGGAGAGGGCGGCGGCAATGCGGTGCGCAGACACCGCAATGAAACGCGGATTGGCCAGCGAAATCGGGATCTGAGCTCCGCGGCATTCGGCGTGCATATCCCAGGGCATGACCCCCGAGGCGAATGACACGACGCAGCGCGAGCCGGAGTCTGGCCCCAGCGTGCGTTTTCACGTGTGGAAGCGCTGTTCGGATTGCGGAGCGTATTTCGAAGGCGGCACGGATGGCGAGTATCGCTGTCCATCCTGCCAGCGGCGTTCCGCGCCGGGTCGGGCGGCGGTTCCGTCGCCTGATGCCCCCATGGATGCCGAGCACTCCGTGGCTGCCTAGGGGCGCGCCGGGCGCGGGCGAAAGCCCCGTCCGGCCGCACCGGTTTGCCAAAAAAAACCGCGGGACGAATTTCCGCTCCCGTAGGGCCTCATTAGACGCCCGGCCGAATCCCGTTGGATTGCCCGGCGCGTTCGGTCCGTCTGCGCTCAACGCTCACCCCAGGCGAGGCCGTTGACACCGGTGTGCCGCCTTAGCTCCGTGCGTCGTAGCGCCGGGTCAACTCGCGGGGCCCGCGCCCGTCAATGCCGACCGGTTGAGGTGGAAACGGAACCGCGATACTGCCGCGCAAGGCAGCAAGAGTGCGAATCGTTACGCCCATGGCGGCGCTGGTGAACGCGCAGGACCGAAACCAAGCCGGCCGCTCACGACCGCGTTGGGAAGATCGGGCGTCTGAGCCAGGGGCAGGAGCGCGGGCCGAGGCGCCATCGCATCAGCGTTCTAAGCAAGCTAGGCGGGCGTTCAGTGCGCGCGCCATTGCGCCTTGATGTTCCGTGGCGTCCAGCCACGCGGCGATCTCCCCATACAGCTTCGCAAGCTCCTGTTGCTCCGCTGGGCGCATGCGTTGTGTCCACTCCGGATCCAACAACCGCGCCTGCGCGGCCACCAGCCGCCTGCGCGCGCCGACGTATCCCCCCTCCGCCGCCATCCGCCAGTACGAATGCCAAACGATGTTGCTGTCGCTGGAAACCATAATGAATGCCTCGCGTGAATTACTATGTGCGAGTTGCACGTCGCCGTCCAAAACTGGATTCGGTCACTGGTTTCGTCCCAGGATGCGGCCCAGCCGGCGCGCATCCGCGCTGCGGGTTGCAGAGACGCCGCCCTGTCCGTCCGGCGGATGTAGCGGCGCAAAGGCGCGGGTGCTTGGTTGTGTTTGCGCGCCCCTCCCTCGCCTAGGCAATCATGGCGAATGGGTCCAAGTACCCAATTCCTGGGTTCTCACACCCAATCGTGGCGCGCCAATTCGCGCATAGGGCCTGGTTTCGCCACCGCAGGCTGCGTGGCATCTGCACGCAAACTTGATATCTTTGCGGCTTCCGCCATAAATCCAGCAACCCGATTGGCAAGCGGCTGCGAATGGATCGGCAATTGCATTCCCTAAAAGCATGCTGCCGCGAGACTCCTGGGCCATCCCCGCCGCCGATGCGGTGGCTCATCCGCCGGACCCCGCTGATTTGAACACGCGCCCGTGGGTCGTGATTTGGGAAATGACGCAAGCCTGCGATCTGGCCTGCCGCCATTGCCGCGCCAGCGCCTTGGCGCACCGCCATCCCGGCGAGCTGACCACCGCCGAGGGCTATCGCCTGCTGCGGCAGATTGCCGCGCTGCAACCCGCCGTTTTGGTCATCACCGGCGGTGACCCGTTGCTGCGCCCGGACCTGTTCGAGCTAGCCGCCTACGCCGCTGGGTTGGGACTGGATGTCGCCCTGACACCCAGTGGCACGCCCAATCTCAATGAGGCGGCCCTGGAGCGCATCCAAGCCGCGGGCGTGAATCGGATCGCCATCAGCCTGGATGGCGCCACCGCCGAAAGTCACGACCGCTTCCGGGGTGTTTCCGGCTCCTTCGCGATTACCCTCGCCGCCGCCCGCACCGCCGGCCGGATCGGGCTGCCCATTCAAGTCAACACGACGGCTACCCGGAGCAACCGGGCGGAGCTTCCCGCGCTGCGGGATCTCCTCGAAACGCTGAATATCGCCATGTGGAGCGTCTTCTGCGTCGTGCCGGTCGGCCGAGCCCGCGCCGAGGAGATGCTGGACGCGGCGGAAACGGAAGATTTATTCGCGCTGCTTTACGCCACCGCCGCCCGCGGCCGCTTCCTGGTGCGCACCACCGAGGCGCCGCATTACCGCCGCTTCCTGCGCCAGCGCCAGGCGGAGACGCACGCCACCGGCCCGGCCTTTCGTTGGTCGCGCCGCAATGCGCCCCGCGGCATTGGCGACGGCGCCGGATTGGTGTTCATCTCCCACCTGGGGGAAGTTTTCCCCAGCGGCTTTTTGCCGCTCTCCGCCGGCAACGTGCGGCAGCAGGATCTGGGGGACATCTATCGCCAGTCGCCGCTGTTTGCCGCTATTCGCGATCGCGACCGCTTGCGCGGAAAATGCGGCGACTGCGAGTTCCGCCGCATCTGCGGCGGCTCGCGCGCCCGCGCCTACGCCATGACCGGCGACTATCTCGCCTCCGATCCCGTCTGCGCCTACCAGCCGCGCTCCGCGGCGGCGGCGCATCTCGGCTCCCCCGCCGCTGAACCGCCGGGCGGCCGTTCCGCTCTGCTCGGCTGAGTTGCCGCCAAGGAACCGCACCGATGATACGCCGCGCCAAACACCCCCAATGTGAACGTTGCCAAGTCGGCAGGTATTGTCCGGTGTCCTCACCCAGCGCCGGCTCCCGCCAACTGCACCATGTCTATGTCGCCGCGGGCAATGCGGTGCAGCGCCAGGGCGGGGCGGCGCAATCCGTGCACATGGTCTGTGCCGGCAGCCTAGCCGTCGAAACCGGAGGCTACGCCTCGGACCGGCTGATGCTGGATGTCGTCGGGCAGGGCCGTCTGGTGGGCCTGGAGGATCTGTCCCAGCCCACCCATGCCTACTCCGTCGTCGCGCGCGGTCCGGCGATGCTCGCGCGCATCTCCACCGCGGAGTTCGCCGGCATTTTGCGCGCCGACAGCCAACTGACCATGACGGTGGTGGGGGATTTGTCGGCCTGGGCTCGTTACCTAGCCATTCAGCTTCCCACGCATTTGTCCGGCACGGTGGAACGCCGGTTGGCGGGTCTGCTGCTGGATTTGGCGGAGCGCGACACCCCGGCCAGTCCTGTCCCCATCGCCGGTTCCGCACCCGCCCCGCTGCGCTTGCGC
>JAKAUF010000111.1 GCA_021827785.1 Acidobacteriota bacterium
GCTGGGATTGTGGATCGTCAACTCGATCATCAGCAGCTCGGGCAGCAGCGCCACCGCGGCGGAATCCTCGATGGCCATGAGGAACAACCCGAGGGGGCCAAGGCGAAGGAAAAAGCCCTCGATACGGACGATGAGATGGGGCAAGAGATGCAAATCTCAGAATAGCCTGGGAGCGGAGCCGGCGGACGGCGGGCGCGGGAAACGGGGAGGGCTGGAGAGGCATGCCACAATGGGGGCATGGCAGAGGTAACGGCGGCGGTGCAATGGACCGATGGCGAGCGCTTTCTGGGCGCCAGCGGCAGCGGGCACGCCGTGGTCTTCGATGCGAATCGCGCGAGCAACTCCGCGCCCGGTCCGATGGAAATGGTACTGATGGCGCTGTGCGCCTGCACGGCCACCGACGTCGTGGAGATCTTGCGCAAGAAGCGGCAACCCGCGGTGGCGCTGACGGTACGCGGAAAGGCGCAGCGGGCCGCCCAGCCGCCGACGGTGTTCACGCGAGTGACGTTGGAATATGAGATTGCCGGGGCGGTGGAACGGAAGGCGGCCGAGGACGCGATCCGCTTGTCGCAAGAGAAATATTGCAGTGTCGCCGGCATGTTGAAGTCCACGGCGACAATCACCACCACGCTGTGGCTGCTGGGCCCAGGCGGCGGGACCGAGTCGTGACCGCGGACGGCCCGTTGCCGGCTGGCGCGTTTGCCCACCGGCAAGCGGCTCGCGAGGCCGCGCTTCAGATGCTGTATGCCCTGGAAGTGGGAGGGCAGACGCGGGAGCAGGTGGAAGGCTGGTTTTCGCCGGAGCGCCGCATGGGCCTGGCCGCGCAGTCGTTCGCACGCGAGCTGTTGCGGCAGACCTGGAATCGCCGGGAAGAGTTGGACCGCTTGCTGGCGGCGCACTTGACCGGCTGGCGGCCGGAGCGCTTAGGGGCGATTGACCGTTGCCTATTGCAGTTGGCGGCCCAGGAGCTGACCGGCGAGGAATGGGTGCCCGCCGGGGCGGTGATTGATCAGTATTTGCATTTGGCCAAGAAATTTTCCCAGCCGCAGGCGCTGGCTTTGGTGCATGGCGTCCTGAACGCCATTGCTCGCGGCCGGCGGGAAACGCCCGAATGCGAAGGCGGCGGCGAGCAGCGGTAGCGAGACGAGACGGCGGCTTTGGGGTGGTGCGCAAGCGGCGGGCCGAGGCGCTACACTAGGAATTCACCCAAGGAGACTCATGGCGAGAAAGAAAGTGACCGTAGTCGGCGCCGGTAACGTGGGCGCGACCACCGCACTGTGGCTGGCGTCGCGGGCACTGGCGGATGTGGTGCTGACCGACGTGGTGGAGGGCGTGCCGCAGGGCAAAGCCCTGGACATGCTGGAGGCGATGCCCATCCTGGGCAGTGACGTGACGGTCACGGGCGATAACGACTACGCTCCCACGGCCAATTCCGACATCGTGGTGATCACGGCCGGTTTCCCGCGCAAGCCGGGGATGAGCCGGGACGACCTGCTGAAGAAAAATTACGAGATCGTGGGCGCAACGGTGCAGAAGGTGGTGGCACTGTCGCCGAACAGCATTCTGATTCTGGTGACGAATCCGCTGGATGCGATGGCGCAGGCGGCCTACAAGCTGAGCAAATTCTCGCGCAATCGGGTGATCGGCATGGCCGGCGTGCTGGACTCGGCGCGCTTCGCCAGCTTCATCGCCGCCGAGCTGCACGTCTCGGTCAAGGACATCAATGCGTTCGTGCTGGGCGGCCACGGCGACACCATGGTGCCCTTGCCGCGCTACAGCACGGTTTCCGGCATCCCCATCACCGACCTGCTTCCGGCCGAAACCATCGCTCGCCTGGTGCAGCGCACGCGCGACGGTGGCGCCGAGATCGTCAAGCATCTCAAGACCGGAAGCGCCTTTTATGCGCCCTCCGCGGCGGTGGCGGCGATGGTGGAAGCGATTCTCCAAGACCAGGGACGCATCCTGCCCTGCGCGGCGTACTTGGAAGGCGAGTACGGCCTGGAAGGCGTGTTCGCCGGGGTTCCGTGCAAGCTGGGCGCGCGCGGCATCGAGGATGTCATTCAGATCCAGCTGACCGCGCAGGAGCAGGCGGAATTGCGCCATTCCGCGGATGCGGTGCGGGCGCTGGTGGCGGCGCTCGGCGTGTAGCGACGGCAGGGCCGGAGAGAAAGCCGAGACGGAAGAAGGAATTAGAGGCGACGAGCGAAACGAAAGGATGATGCCAAGATGGAAGAACGCGCAGCCGCGGTCACGATGAAGGGTTCGCCTTTGACGGTCTTGGGGCCGGCACGCAAGGCGGGCGACAAATTGCCGGATTTCACCGTGGTGGACAATGCCTTGCAGCCGGTGCGGGCGGGGGACACGAGCGGCAAGGTGCGCATTATCGCCGCCGTGCCGTCGCTGGACACGCCGGTGTGCGACCGCGAAACTCGGCGCTTCAACGAAGCCGCCAGCGCGCTGGGGGGCGTCGAGGTGCTGGTGGTGAGCACCGACCTGCCGTTCGCGCAAAAGCGCTGGTGCGGCGCCGCCGGCGTCAGCCGCGTGCGCACGCTCTCGGATTACCAAACCGGCTCGTTCGGGCTGGCCATGGGCACGCTGATCAAGGATCTGCGCCTGGAGGCCCGGGCGGTCTTCGTGGTGGACAAGAACGACGTCATTCGTTACGTGGAATACGTGCCGGAAATCGGCGCCGATCCCAACTACGATGCGGCGCTGGAGGCGGCGAAGCAGCTGCTGTAGCCGATGGGCGACGCGGACCGAGCGGCGGGCGGCGAGAAGCGCGACTACGAAAGCTGCGTGCGCCGGCTGGAAGAGATCGTGGGCCAGCTGGAACGGGCCGACCTGCCGCTGGAGGAATCGGTGCGGTTGTTCGAGGAGGGGATGGCGCTTTCCCAGGAGTGCCGCCGGCAGTTGGACGCCGCCGAAGGGAAGATCGAGATGCTGGTCAAGCGGGGCAACTCGGCGCCCAGCGCGGAGCCGTTCGAGATCAAGGACGAATAGGCCGCTGCCGGCCGGGGCCCGCGGCACGCGGCGCGCGGGAGTGATGGTCCGGAGGGAGGCGCGGGGGGTTAGGCGCCTCGTTCGGCGGGCAACGAAAAGCAGAGCCGATTTTTGCCGCTGCGCTTGGCGCGGTACAGAGCCAGGTCGGCGGCGCGCAACAGGCGGCTGGGATCGGTTTCATCCATGGGCGCCAGGGCCACGCCCAGGCTGGCCTCGAGCTGCAATGGGGCGGTCATTTCCGGCGCCGTGAATTGCGCCTGGCGGATAAAGTCGCGGAGGCGGGTGGCGACGAACCGTGCTCCGTCGGCATCCGTGTCGGGCAGGATGATGGCGAACTCGTCGCCGCCGTAGCGGGCGACCGTGTCCACATCGCGCATGTCGCGGGTGAGGAGGCGGGCGAATTGCCGCAAAACCTCGTCGCCGGCGTGATGGCCCCAGCGGTCGTTGATCAATTTGAACTCGTCAATATCCAGCAGCAGCAGTGCGCAGGAGCTGTGGCTGCGCTGGCTGCGGCGGATTTCCTGGCTCAGCTCCTGCTCAAAGTAGCCGCGGGTGCGCAGACCGGTGAGGAAATCGGTGAAGGCCATGCGCAGCAGGCGGTGCAGGGCATTGGCCCGGGCCAACTGGTTTTCCGCCAGCAGGCTGAGCAGCCAAACCAACTGGGCGTCGGCGGCGGTGAAGCTCGGGGCGGAGGCGCGAAAGATTTGCAGGGAGCCGGCGACTCCGTATTCCAGAAACAGCGGCACGGCGAGGGCGTAGTCGGCGTGGGCGATAGCCAGCAGGTGGTCGAGCTCCGGACGCAGCCCGCGCGAGGCGAGGATGGGTTTCGCGGCGCGAGAGGTCCAGGCGTGCAGCACGTTGGCGTCCATGCGGGGCAGGTCCAGGCCTTCGCAATGACGCGCCACCTGTAGCCCCGATCCCATGTCGGGCCCACCGGCGAACTGGAGTAACTGGCGATCCGAGGGCAGCAACTGATCCGCCACGTCCACGGTGAGATGAAGAATGGTCGGCAGGGTCATTTCCATGCCGGAAAGCAGCGCCAGGCGCAACAGGACCATCAGCGCGGAGGCGTGCGAGGCGAACAACTCCGGCGTGGGGTCCGACAACACCTCCACCACGCTCTCGGCAGGCACACCGGCGGCATCGGTCATGGCGCAGGGCGGGGAAGGCCGCCATTGCCCGGTTCAGATGCCGCGTTCCCGGCTGGAGGTCCGAGGTCTCGGCGCGACCGCGGCGCCAGTGCGGGAAGAAATTCCCTTTTCGGGGGGAAGTCGCGGGGGCACGAGTGCGATATTGTTTCGGGCACGCCGCACCTGGCGGCGAGGGAATGGGCCAGTGCACATCGCAGCCATGCCGGAGGAGACGCCGCTACTGGGAGAGAGCACGGTCATGCGGCAGGTGCGGCATTTGGTGGCGCGCGTGGCGGGCAGCGAAGCGCCGGTCTTGTTGCGGGGTGAAAGCGGGACGGGGAAGGAGGTCGTGGCGCGGATGATCCACCGGCTTTCGCCCCGCGCCGCCGAGCCGTTCCTCCGCCTGAACTGCGCCGCCATCCCCGGCGAACTGCTGGAGAGCGAGTTGTTCGGCTATGAAGCCGGGGCCTTTACCGGCGCGGCGCGGCGCAAATTGGGCAAATTCGAAATGGCCGCGGGCGGCACTTTGCTGTTGGATGAGATCAGCGAAATGCAAGCGAGCCTGCAAGCCAAGATGCTCCACATTTTGCAGGATGGAGAGTTTTCGCGGTTGGGGGCGGAGCATTCGCAGCGGGCGGGAGCACGGGTGTTGGCGGCCAGCAATATCGCCCTGGAAGCGGCGGTGGCGGAGGGGCGGTTCCGCGCCGATTTGTTTTACCGCCTCAACGTGGTGACCATACGGCTGCCCCCCTTGCGGGAACGGAGCGAGGATATTCCCTTGCTCGGAGAATATTTTTTGCGCAAATATGGCGCGGCCTACGGATGGGCGGGATTGGGGGAGGAACTGCGCGCCGGGCTGCAAGGGCACTCTTGGCCAGGAAACGTGCGGGAGCTGGAAAACGTGATGCGGCGCCTGGTGATTCTGGGGGATGGCCGCCAGGCCCTGGAGGAGTTGCGCTATGGGCGCGAAGCCGCCGGCCCGGGGGCGGCATGGCTCGAGGCCAAGCCCGCGGCCAGCAACGGCGAACTCCGGCCCGGGTTGGTCGAAATCGGCAAACGCGCCGCCTGGCAGGCGGAACGGGCGGCGATCTTAGCGGCGCTGGAGCAGACCCGGTGGAATCGGCGCCAAGCCTCCCGTTTGCTGCGCATCAGCTACAAGGCGCTGCACAACAAACTGCGCCTCATCCAGCGGGAAGCGGGGGAAGCCGGGGGCATGCCCGCGCGTGTGGGTCCGCACGGAGTCCCTGCGGCGCCTACCCGCCGCGCGGCCAGCGCCTGAACCGCCATAGTGGCTCCTCCCGCTGGGACACCACCCGGGAAGGGGGATGGGCGTCTTCGGCTCGAATCCTCGTAAAAAAGTGGCATCCGCCAGCAACTCGCCCGGGCGATGGGCGCATCTCAACGACTCGGGTGCGGGCGCCCTGGCGGACGCACCGAGGCGAGCTGAGCGGAAATCATGCCGAGTGCAGCCATGGCCGATCCCATCTCCCCATTCCACCGGGCGCCCAAGGCCGAGGACTGGACCGAAGCCGAAGCGATCGCCGCCGCCCAGCGCGGCGGAGCGGAGGCCTTCGAGTGGCTCTACCAGCGCCACAAGCGGCGGGTCTACTCCTTATGCTTGCGCATGACCGGCAATACCGCCGAGGCGGACGATCTGGCCCAGGAAGCCTTTCTCCAGTTGTTTCGCAAAATTGCCACGTTTCGCGGCGAGAGCGCCTTTTCCACCTGGCTGCACCGCCTGGCGGTCAACGTGGTGTTGATGCATCTGCGGCGCAAGGGGCTGCCGGAGGTGTCGCTGGAGGAGACAACCGAGCCGACCCAGGAAGATGGGCCGAAGCGGGATGTGGGCGGGCCGGACATGGCCTTGATTGGCTCGGTGGACCGCGTCAATCTGGAGCGAGCGATCGGCCGTTTGCCACCCGGCTACCGCACGATCTTTGTCCTGCATGATATGGAGGGCTATGAGCAC
Source organism: Acidobacteriota bacterium (assembly GCA_021827785.1). Lineage (GTDB taxonomy): Bacteria > Acidobacteriota > Terriglobia > Terriglobales > SCQP01 > JAKAUF01. The sequence goes on from JAKAUF010000111.1 coordinate 6,100, forward strand.
AACGAGATTGCGCAGATGATGAACTGTTCGATCGGAAACTCGAAATCGCAATTGCATAAGGCGCGCATGCGGCTCCGGGACCTATTGCAGCAACCCCAATCGCAGGGGGCTGCGCGGCCCTAATAGCGGCCATGCCCGCTTCCGGCAGCAACGTACCGGCAGAGTACGGGGAAGCGGCAGCCTTAGATTGGGGAGAGGGCCATGACTGATTGCCAGAAGTTTGAAGCCGCCCTGGCGGATACACCGGAGTTGGAGCGGCTGGCGCCGCCGGCGCGGGAACATGCTCGCCAATGCATCCGCTGCGCCCGCCTGCTGGCGGATTTTCAAGCCATCGTCGGACAGGCGCGGGGGCTCCTGGCGCCGGAGCCACCACCGGAGCTATGGGCGGATATCCGCCGGCAACTCGAAGCGGAAGGCGTGATTCGCGACGCAGCCGGTGAGCCTGCTCCCGCGAAACCGGGGCCGGGAGCGCCGTTAGTCCAGAGCGCGCCGCGCACCAGCCGTTAGCGCGCGGCGCACCAGCCGTTAACCCGCCGCGCGCGCGCCCGCCGTCCGACGGAGGCCGAAGCGCGTGTCTGCGCCGCGTCGGGTGTGGTACTCTTGGCCCCCGGAGGCAGCGATGAGGCATCCCTGGGCGACCACGGGTCGTGTTCTGCTGGTTCTCATTTTTCTGATCAGCGGCATCGGCAAGCTGGCCGCGCCGCGGGCCCAGGCGGCATATGCGGGGGCGCATCACGTTCCGCTGCCGTTGGCGGCGATTTTAATCGCGGCGGTGATCGAAATCGCCGGCGGCATTTTGGTGATCTCCGGTGGGCAGCGGGCGTACTATGCCGCGCTCGTGTTGGCGATCTATCTGATTCCGGTTACTATCTTTATCCATATCATCGGCGGGTTTGACGCCGTCAATGTGCTCAAGAACATCGCCATCGCGGGCGGCCTGATTGGGATCGCCGCGCGCGAATGGCGGCCTGCCCCAGGGAAGCGGAAGGCGGAGGCGGCGTAGTCGGCGGCCGCGCCGGGCCGCGAAACCACCATGGTCACCGGTTCATTGCAGGCTGGGGTGGGCGCCGGGGCCCTGCGCTTGGGAGCCAGCCAAACGGAAGTCCGCGGCATTTTGGGCGCGCCGGCCAAGGTCGTGGACGAACTGCCGCTGTCGTATCTGTACACATACCCAGGGGAAGGCGTGGAGATAGACTTTGCCGTGCCGCAGGGCCGGGCTGCGGCGTTGTTCTTCTACGGCCACAACTGGAATGGGCTGGGGCATGCAGCCGTGCAAACCGCCGAGGGGATTGGATTCGCCACGCGGCGGGAGGAAGTGGTGGCCCGCCTGGGTTTGCCCGCCGGCAGCGACGAGGCGTACGTTTTGGATCGCCGGTTCCATACCGCGTGGCTGTACTATCCGACCGGCATCCAGTTTCATTTCGACGCCGATGGGCGCATGGTGATCATCGCCATTTGTCCGCCGCGGCGGGGCTAGCGGCGGCCTGGTTCTGGCGGCCTGGTTCTGGCGGCCTGGTTCTGGCGGCCTGGTTCGCCGCTATCCTAGGGGCATGCCCGGGCTCATCGAGTGCGTCCCCAATTTTAGCGACGGCCGCGACGCGCGCCGCTTGGAGGCGATCGTCGCCGCGATGTTGGCCGTGCCACAGGTCTACCTGCTGGATCAGGAGAGCGATGCGGACCATAACCGCTCCGTGGTCACGTTGGCGGGGCCGCCAGAGGCGGTGGCGGAAGCGGCGGTGCGAGGGGTGGGCAAGGCCGCCGAAGTGATTGACCTGACGCGCCATTCCGGGGCGCATCCCCGGCTCGGCGCCGCCGACGTGGTGCCCTTCGTGCCGCTCGAGGGGGTTACGCTGGCGGACTGTGTGCGCCTGGCGCATTGGGCGGGTGAGCAGATATGGAAGCGCTATGGCGTGCCGGTTTACTTTTATGAGGCGGCGGCGCGCCGTGAGGACCGCAAGCAACTGGAGAACATCCGCCGCGGCCAGTTTGAAGGCGTGCGCGAAGCAGTGCGCAGCGATGTGGAACGGCGTCCGGATTTGGGAGGGCCGGAGCTGCACCCCACTGCGGGGGCCACGGTGGTCGGAGCGCGGAAGTTCCTGATTGCGTACAACATCAACTTGGATACGGACGACCTGGCCATTGCCAAAACCATCGCCAAGGCGGTGCGGGCCTCCTCCGGCGGCCTGCCGTGCGTCAAGGCCATGGGCGTGGACCTGGCGGCGCAACACTGCGCCCAGGTTTCGATGAATTTGACGGATTTCGAGACGACCTCGTTGGCCGCGGTTTGGGAGGCGGTGGCCGCGGAGGCGGAAAAACACGGCGCCCGCGCGGTGGCAAGCGAGATCGTGGGCCTGGCGCCGCGGCGGGCGCTGGAAAACGCCGCCGCGGAGTTTCTGCGGGTGCCGGCGTTTGATCCCGACGTCATTCTGGAAAATCGGCTGTCGCGGGTCATGGCTTCCGGCCCGAGCCGCATCGCGCACCAGTTGGGGCCATTCTGCGCGGCTTTGGCGGCGCCGGTCGCGGTGCCGGGCGGCGGCAGCGCGGCGGCCGCAGCCGGGGCCATGGCCGCGGCTTTGGGGGCGATGGTGGCGGGGCTCTCGGCGCGGAAGATATCGCTGGCGGTCCACCAGCCGCAGCTCGAGGAATTGGCCGCGGAGTTCGCCAAGCTCCAGGCGGGATTGCTGCGGCTCGCCGACCGGGACGCCGAGGCGTACGGTGCGGTGGTGGCGGCGGGCCGATTGGCCGCGGGGACGGGCCGGGAGCGGGCGCTGGCGGCGGCGAATGAAATGGCCGCGGAGGTGCCTTTGGCTACGGCCGTTTTTGCCCGCCAGGTCACGGAACGCTGCGCCGCCCTGCGCCCCATCGCCAACCCGGCCGCCGCCTCGGATTTGGATACCGCCGAGGCGTTGGCGGCGGCGGCGCTGCGGGGCGCGGCCGCCAACGTGCGTATTAACCTGGAATCGTTTGCGCCCGATGCGCCGCCGCGGCGGCGGTTGGCGGAGGAATTGGCGAAGCTGGGCGTCTAGGCCGCGCAGGCGGGAATGACAGTCCGCACGCAGCTTGCACGGCGCAGCACGGAAGCATCCGCTGAGGCCGCGCAGGCGGAAATACGGTCCGCACGCAGCCGATCGGCAGGGAACAATAGGGTACGGTCAATAATAGGGTAGGTAAAGCGATGCGCTGGGTTCGATTCGAGCAAGATGGCGAGATCTGCTGGGGGCATTTGGAAGAGGGCACGATCACGGTGCACTCCGGAGCGCCGTGGGCGGCTTGCCGGCATGCCACGCCGGAACGGTTGCCGCTGGAGTCGGTGCCGCTGCTCGCGCCCTGCCAGCCGGGCAAAATCATCTGCGTCGGCCGCAATTACGCGGCGCATGCGCGGGAACTGGGCCATGCCGTTCCCGGCGCGGCGCCAGGGGAGGCGCCATTGCTCTTCATGAAGCCGCCCTCGGCGATCCTTGCCCCAGGCGCCGCGATCGTGCTGCCCCCGGTTTCGCGCCAAGTGGAGCATGAAGGGGAGCTGGCCGTGATCATCGGCAAGCGCTGCCGGCGGCTGGGCGCGGAGGAACCCGTGGCCCCGTATGTGCTCGGCTATACCTGCCTGAACGATGTGACCGCGCGCGACCTGCAACAGACGGACAAGCAATGGACGCGAGCCAAGGGGTTTGACACGTTTTGTCCCTTGGGGCCGTGGATTGAAACCTCGCCGCAGCCCGGACCGAGGCCTTGGGATGGACTGCAAGTGGAGACGCGCGTGAATGGCGAGTTGCGGCAAAGCGGCAACACCCGGGATTTTATTTTTTCCCTGGAACGGGTGCTGCAAGAAATCACCGCCGTGATGACGCTGGAGCCGGGCGACGTGATCGCTACCGGGACGCCGGCCGGAGTCGGGAAGCTGGCGCCCGGGGATCGGGTCGAGGTCACCATTCAGGGGATCGGTACGCTGGCGAACACCGTCACCGCCGCGGACGCACCCTGAAGGAAACGCGGCGGCCTGAGCGGGGTCTGTGCGGGTCCTAAGCCGGGCCTGAGCGGGGCCTAAGCGGGAAATGTCACCCGCTCCCGGGGACGCGCGGCTTGCGCCCGGGGCAAGGCCGGCGCGTAAGCGGGACGCGCGGCGCAGCCGCGCTGGGGCCCGCGCCAAGCAATAAAGGGGGATGTTCCGCGCGACGGCCCGCCCCGGCCCGATCAGCGGCGCGGCCCCCAGCGCAGCGGCGGCGGGGCCGGGGTGGACGGGCCTTGGCCCCGCTAGGCGCGTCGGCGAGACGCCCCGCCTGCGGCGGGGCTGGGGCCTGCGCCCAGCAATCGTTCCGCGCCGCTTAATTCCAATTGGCGCGCAAGCGGCGCAACGCCAAGCGCGCGGGCCGATAACCGGGGTCCGCCTCCAGCGCTCGTTCGTAGTGGCGAACGGCAAGGAGAAAGTCCTGTTTGCGCTCGAACAACCGCCCCAGATTGAAATGCGCAAAGCAGGTGTGGTCGTAGCGCGGGGCGCGGGTGGCGCGTTGCAGCCAACTGACGGCCTCGTCCAAGTGCCCTTGCTCGATCAAATACGCCCCAATGTCGTTGTAGGGGTTGCCGTAGCCGGGATCCACCTCAATGGCGCACAGGCACTCCTCAATCGCCCGTTGGAAATCGCCCAGGAAGGAGTAGGTCCAACCGCGGAAGGTGTAGGCTTCGGCGGTCGGGTAGGCCTCAATGGAGCGGCTATAGAGCTGGATGGCTTCTTCCAGGGAGCCTTCCATTTGCCGCGTGTAGGCTTGCTCGAAGAGAGCGAGAGCGTGAGTGTGACGTTCATCCATGGCACCGAACCTCAAGGGCGCGCTGCGCGTCGAGGGCGGCGGCGAGGGGCGCTGCCGTCCAGGGGTCTGCCCGAACCTATTGGCGATTATCGGGATGCCGAGGAGGCTTGCCAAGCCCCCAGGCATCAGGCAAATTAACGGTTTTGGCCCTAGGCGCAAAGCGTCCAGGGACAAGCCGTTGATTTGCTAGACTTTGGTCAGGAACGGTGGCAATCGGTCAAAAATTGCCCGCCGGTTTTTGCGACGGTGCGGACGCTGGCCCACCGTGCCCACCGTGAACATGAAGATCGCTCTGGCTCAAATCAACCCCACCATTGGGGCCTTGGCGGCGAATGCCGAAAAGATCGCCGCCGTGGCGCAGCAGGCGGCCGCCGCGGGTGCGGAACTGGTGATCTTTCCCGAGATGGCCATCGGCGGCTATCCGCCGCGCGATCTGGTGGAAAAAACCGATTTCGTCGCCGCCAGCCGGAGTTGGCTGGAGTGGGCGTCGCGCCAGGCCCCATCCACGGCGATTCTGTGCGGCTGCGCGACACCGGCGGCGGCCGAGACCGGCAAGAGCGTGCATAACAGCGCGCTGGTGCTGAAGAATGGCGAGCTCTTGTTTCAGCAGTCGAAGATGCTGCTTCCCACCTACGATGTCTTCGATGAAAGCCGCAACTTCGCGCCCGCCGAGCGGCAACGGGTTTGGGAGTGGGGCGGGCTGCGGTTGGCGATCACGATCTGCGAGGACGCCTGGAATGACAAGCACTTCTGGCCGCAGCGCCACATGCGAAGGCTGTACGCCCAGGATCCGGTGGCGGATCAATTGCGCCAAGGCGCGGATCTATTGATCAATATCTCCGCTTCGCCCTACTCCCACGGCAAGATGGGCGTGCGGGAAGAGATGCTGGGGGCGATCGCCCGGGAATATCAGGTTCCGGTGCTGCTGGTCAATCAGGTCGGGGGCAACGATCAGTTGGTTTTCGACGGATCCTCGTTGGTGCTGGGACCGATGGGCGAATTGCGCGCGCGGCTGCATGCCTTCGCCGAGGACTGGATGGTCTTGGACAGCAGCGATTGGCAAGGGCTGGTGCGCGCCCGGCCGGCGCAGGAAATCGAGGCCGCATACCACGCTCTGGTGCTGGGGACACGGGACTATGTGCGCAAATGCGGCTTTAGCCGGGTCCTGCTGGGCCTGAGCGGGGGAGTGGATTCGGCGGTTACGGCGGCCATCGCGGTGGCGGCGCTCGGCGCGAAATCGGTGCTCGGGGTGGCGATGCCCGGACCCTATTCCTCCCAAGGCAGCCTCGCCGATGCCCGGCAGTTGGCGGTGAATTTAGGCATCGCCCTGGAGGAGGTGCCGATCGGGCCCGGCTTCGCGGCGCTGAACGGAATGCTGGCGCCCTGGTTCGCCGGCCTGGCGCCGGACGCGGCGGCGGACCTGACGCAGCAGAACCTTCAGTCGCGGTTGCGCGGCATGGTGCTCATGGCGGGTTCCAACCGTTTGGGCGCGCTGTTGCTGTCCACCGGCAACAAAAGCGAGCTGGCCGTGGGCTACTGTACGCTGTACGGCGACATGGCCGGCGGCCTGAGCGTGATCTCCGACGTGCTGAAAACGGAGGTCTATGCGCTGGCGCGGCACATCAACCGTGAGCGCGAAATCATTCCCCGCGCCACCCTGGAGAAAGCGCCCTCGGCCGAGTTGAAGCAGGACCAAACCGATGAGCAGGATTTGCCGCCGTATGAGATTCTAGATCAAGTTATCCGCGACTATATTGAGGAGTACCGGACGGCGGAGCATATCGCCGCTCGGCGGAATTTGGCCTTGCCGCTGGTGCGGGGCTTGATTCAGCGCATGGACCGGGCGGAGCACAAGCGGCAGCAAGCCGCCCCGGGCTTGAAAATTTCCAAAAAGGCGTTCGGAATGGGCCGGCGGTTTCCCATCGCACAGCAGTATGAGACGCTGGCTAGCGCGAATGCGCGGGATTTGGAGCCGACGGCAGCGCCGGCGGGTGGTCGAAATTGAGACGCGAAGTCGTGGCCGGTTAGGCGTGGGGAGGAGCGAGATGGTGAAGCGGAAAGGTTTGTGGGTCGCGCTGCTCTGTGCGGCCCTTTCAGTGGCGGTGCTGGCCTTGGTCCGGCCGCCCCACGCCGGCACGTCGCCGATGCGGGCCCGCCTGATGGCGTTCTTGCAGCGCACCATGGGCTGGCAAGGGCTGACGGGCATCAAGGTGCTTTCCATCTCGCCCCCAGGGCCCAGCGGCCTGTATGCCGCCAAGGTCGAGCTGAGCCGGGGTGCGCAGCACGTGCGGCAGACGCTGTACATCACGCCGAACACCCGCTACATTTTGCTCGGCCAGATCAGCCCGATGAACGGCGATCCGTGGCGCGGCATTCGGGAAAAGCTGCATCCCGGCATCAGCCCCAGCGAGGGCCCCGCCGATGCGCCGGTCACCATCTACGAGTTCAGCGATTTGGAGTGCCCCTTCTGCAAACAGGAAAACGGGCGGCTGCAGCGCTTGGTGGGGAACATGCCGGGCAAAGTGCGGGTCATCTTCAAGTACTATCCCCTGGTGAATATACATCCCTGGGCGATGCAGGCGGCGATTGCGGCGGCTTGCGTCACGCAGCACAACCGCGCCGACTTTTGGCCGTTCGAAGCGGCCGTTTTTGACCATCAGGCGGATCTCGACACCACCAACGCGGCGCGGCGATTGCGGGATTTCGCCCTGGATTCCGGCACGCCGGAGGCATTCTACAATCGGTGCATCCAATCCCCGGCGCCACGCAAGGAAGTGGCGAAGACCATCGCCCTGGGCCACGCGGTGGGGGTGAAGAGCACCCCCACGCTGTATATGAACGGCCGGCCGATCAATGGGGCGATTCCCTATGCGACCCTGGCGGAGTTGGCCCAGTATGAGGCGAAAATCGCGCCGGATTTCGACCACGGCATCCAAACCGGCGCGATCAAGGGCAAGCAGTGCGGTTTGTGCAAGGCGCCGCCGCCGTTGCCGCACAAGCATTCGCGGTAGGTGGAGCGGTCACTGGCGCGCCGGCGGGCAGGGCCGATCCGGCCGCGGTCGTCCACGCAAATCGCGTATAATACAAAGGTTTATAACCGAATCGTATGGCGAATCATCCTTCTGCGTTGAAGCGCGTCCGCCAAACCCGGCGGCGCACTGCTCGGAATCGCGCGAACACCAGCCGCGTGCGCACGGCCATCAAGAAGTTCCGGCTCGCCCTCAAACAGGGCGATGGCGCGGCGGCGGCGGCATTGTGGCCCGCGACGTCGAGTGCAATTGACAAGGCCATCCACAAGGGCGTGTTGCATCACCGCGCAGCGGATCGGTACAAATCGCGGCTTGGCGTTGCGCTGCACAAGCTGAACGCCCAAGCCTAGGGCGGCGAGCAAGGCGGTAGCGGTGGCGCCGGCGCTCGAATTGGACGGCCGGAGTCTTACGCTGGAGGCCGTGGAGTCGGTGGCCCGAGGCGGCCGTCCCGTCCGGTTGGCGGCGGCGGCGGCGGAAGCGGTGGATCGGGCGCGGGCGGTGGTGGAAACGGCGGCGCGGTCCGATGCCGTTATCTATGGCGTCAATACCGGCCTGGGACGCTTAAGCGATATCCGCATTCCCGCGGATCGTATCCTCGAACTCCAGTGCAATTTATTGCGCAGCCATGCCTGCGGCGTGGGGCCATTGCTGTCCGCTCCGGTGACGCGGGCGATGATGGTGCTGCGCGCCAATTCGCTGGCCAAGGGCCATTCCGGCGTTCGCAGGGTGGTCATTGAGGGCCTCTGCGAGCTATTGAACGCCGGGATTACGCCGCAGGTTCCTTCCCAGGGATCGGTGGGCGCGAGCGGAGATTTGGCGCCGTTGGCGCACCTCGCTCTGGTGCTGATCGGCGAGGGGAAGGCGCGGGCGTGGTCGCCCAGCGGGGATGTTGGGCCGCCCCTCAGCGGCGCGGAGGCGCTGCGCGCCGCGGGACTTGCACCGCTCCGCCTGGAGGCGAAGGAAGGACTCTCCCTGCTGAATGGCACGCAGGCGATGTTGGCGGTGGGAGCCCTGTCGCTGCTGGATGCGGAGCGGCTGATGGACTGCGCGGATGTCGTCGGCGCGTTATCCGTGGAGGCATTGCGCGGGACTCCGGTCGCCTTTGACGGCCGCTTGCAGGCGTTGCGGCCGCATCCGGGTCAGGCCGTGTCGGCCGCGCATCTGCGCCACCTGATGGAGGGCAGTGAAATCCGGGAGTCCCACCGGGAATGCGGCCGCGTCCAGGATGCCTACAGCCTGCGCTGCATTCCGCAAGTGCACGGCGCCGCGCGGGATGCACTGGCGGAGGCGCGGCGTATTTTTGCCATCGAGGCCAACGCGGCGGTGGACAATCCCTTGGTGGTGTGGGATGAAAACGGCGCGGCGGAGATCCTCAGCGGCGGTAACTTCCACGGGGAACCGCTCGCCTTCGCTCTGGACCAGATGGCGATCGCGCTGACCGCGGTCAGCGGCATCTCCGAGCGCCGCTTGGAGCGGTTGGTAAACCCGGCGCTGAACGAGGGGTTGCCGGCATTTCTCGCCGCGGAACCGGGGTTGCATTCCGGTCTGATGATGGCGCAGGTGACGGCGGCGGCGCTGGTGGCGGAAAATCGCGGGCTGGCCTATCCCGCTTCGGTGGGGAGCATCACGACCTCCGGAAATAAGGAGGATTTTGTCTCCATGGGAATGGGCGGGGCGCTCAAATTGCAGTCGGTACTGGCGAACACGCGGCAAGTGCTGGGCATTGAGGCGATCGCGGCCGCCGAGGCGCTGGAGTATCTGCTGCCCCTGCGCCCCGGCGTCCGTTTGCGGTCGGCCCAGGCGCTCATCCGCGAATGCGTGCCGCGTTTGCAGCAGGATCGCGTGCTGGCCGAGGACTTCGCCCGCGCCGCGGAACTGGTGGGCGGGGAAAAGTTAGCGGGAATTTGAGGGTAATCCCGCCGCGTCCCGCCGCGGAACCGCCGCGGCCGGGCGTTGGCAGGGGCGGGAGTGGCGTGGGCGGCCGGCTAGCCTTGACTCACGTTCAAGATGATTTTCCCAAAGCTGTGGCGGCCTTCGAGGAAGCGGTGGGCCTGCTCCGCCTCGGCCAAGGGGAAATGCTTGCCGATGAGCACGCGCAGCTTCTTGCGCCGGAGATATTCTCCCAGGTCGTCCATCGCCATTTTCATCAGTTCCGGATCCGCCGCCAGCGTGCCTAGGTACAGTCCGTGCAGCGCCAAATTGTTGGTCAGCAGCATCGCCGGGTCCACCACCCGGCCTTCGCCGCTGGCGCGGCCGTAGAAGACCATGCGGCCCAGATTGCGCAGCAACTCCAAGCTGCGTTCAAACACATCGCCCCCGACCATTTCCAAAACGATATCCACGCCTTCATCCCCGGTCAGGCGCCGAATCTCGGCGACGAAGTCTTGCTGCGCGTAGTTGATGACGTGCTCGGCGCCGAGCGCCTTGACCCGCTTGAGCTTTTCCTCGGTGCTGGCGGTGCCGAAGACCTCCGCTCCCATTTCCCGCGCCAACTGCACCGCCGCGGTGCCCACTCCGCCGCCGGCGGCGTGGATCAATACCCGCTCATCCGGCTTGAGATCGGCCATCCATAAGGCGAAATACGCGGTGAGATTGGTGACCAGAAAACCGGCCGCCTCATCGAAGGCCATGCCCTCGGGAATCGGAAAAACCGCAAACTCATTCGCCAGCGCATACTCCGCGTAGCCGCCGTTCCAGGTTAGCGCCATGACCCGCTCCCCTTGGCGCGGACCGGCGGCAATGGTGCCAGCGACCTCCAGGCCGGGAACAAACCCAGGTCCCGGCCCGCCCGGGTACCCGCCGGAGCGCATCATGACGTCGGCAAAGTTGACTCCCGCCGCCTCGACCTTGATGAGCACCGTGCCGGGCGCCGGCTGGGGCACTTCACTTTCGGTGAGATGTAATACTTCGGGTCCACCCAATGCCTCGACCGCAATGGCTTTCATGTGTGCCTTTCGTACCTGATGCTAGCGGAACGCCGGGCGGTGGCACGGCGTAAGCGGAAAATCCCCGCCAACGGATTGTAGTCCGTTCGCCGCGCCGAATGAAAGGGTTTTCCACCCAATTCTTGCCATTAGGGCGTGAGCGACAGCGACGGGCGCAAGAAGTCCGCGGGGCTGGGCGCGCGGCTGTTACACTGACCCTTTCGCCCCGCTGGGGGGATGAGTGGCAGCGGCCATGCGAGCCAGGGCTGCTTGAGCGTATGAGCGAACCATCGGCGGCCAATTCGAAATCGGGAACCAATCGTATGGCGATTCTAGGGTTGATTTTCGTCGCTGTTTGCCTCGAAGTCGCGGGGCAGATGTTATACAAGGCGGGGTTGGACCGCGCCGCGCCCATCCATGGCCCGATGTGGCAGATTCCCAATCTGCTTGCATTCGCCGGCTCGGCGCTGACCAATTGGCTGGTGCTGGCGGGCCTAGGCGTGTACGCCGCGGAGGTTTTTCTCTGGTGGCTGGTGCTGGCGAAAGTAGACGTCAGTTATGCATTTCCCCTCACCAGCATGAGCTACGTCATTTTATTGGCGGTGGCGGGGGCGTTCCTGCACGAGCACGTCACCTGGGAGCGCTGGGCGGGGGCGATTACGATCATGGTCGGCGTGTTCCTGATCACGCGCTCCGCGCCGCTGCCCCACTAACGCCCCTCGCCGGCTGCCGGCGCGCAGGCGTAGCCGGAGGCGATGATGCGCGCGGGCCCGCGCAGCCACACCGCGTGCCCATCGCCGGCCCAGGCGACTTCCTGGGCGCCGCCGGGGGCGATCACCTCGACCGGAGACTCGGCCTGGCCGGCGCGGATGGCGGCAATCGCGGCGGCGCAACTCCCCGTGCCGCTGGAGGGCGTTACGCCCGCCCCGCGCTCGCGGATGCGAATGGCGATGGCGTGGGCGTTCACGCGGCGGACAAATTCGACATTGGCTTGCTGCGGGAACGCCGGGTGCCGGCCCAGCGCCGCGGCGACATCGGCCCAATCCTCGGGAAACGCCTCGACGAGTACGCAGGCTTGCGGATTGCCGACCGAAAGCGCGGTGACCGGCCAGTCGCGTCCCCGCGCCGCCAGTATCAACCCTCGCTCCAATTCGGCGCCGGCAACGGCGGCGGGTATCTCCTCCGCGCGAAAGCGCGGCACGCCCATGTTCAGCTCGATCCAAACCTCGTCCGGGCGGGCCGGATGCGCGGCGCTGAGACGCGGAGGGGAGGCCAGCCGCTTGGCGGATTTGTTCCCGGCGGCGGTGAGCACGGTCATGGTGTCCACGCGAAAACGCCGCGCGCACCAGGCGACGGCGCACCGCGTGCCATTGCCGCTGATTTCCGCCGGCGAGCCGTCGGCGTTGTGCAGCGCCAAATGCAGTTCCCGGCGCCGCGGATTGTAGCGCCACCATTCCACGCCGTCGGCGCCGAGGCCGCATCGGCGGTCGCACAATTCCCGGGCCACGGCCGGGCGCAGCGCGGGCGCAACCGCCGTGGCGGGGACGAGAAGAAAATCGTTGCCGTTCGCTTCCGCCTTGATAAATGGAATGCGCTCGGGGCGGGGGGTCATGGCGCATTCCTGCGGTAAACGGTGATCACTGGCTGCAAGGGAGCGGAAAAGCGCGCTACGGAGTGGTAGTAGCGGCGCAGATCAGCGCGGTTGACGCCCGTCGCCGAGGGGCTTCCGGTTTGGACCACCACCCACGCAGCATAGCGCTGCGGCGCGGCCAGGGCGCGATCCCATTGCCGAAAGTTCGATTCCTGGATGACGGCGCGCAGGGGAATGCCGTCGTCTGGAAGGGCGCCGGGATAGGTGCCGGTGTACATCAGCACCAGTTGGCCAGTCTGGCGGGGCTGGAGCGCGGCCGCGAGTTGATGCTCCATGGCCAAGCGGGCGGGGGCGTTATGTACCGCCTCGGCATAGGTCATTGGCCCTGGGCCCGCCAACATGGCGCCATAGGAAGCGATGACGGCGAGCGCTGCCGCGGTCCAAACGCCGCGCTGGAAACCAGCCGCCGGAGCCCAATCCGCAGCCGGAGCGGAAGCGGCACTACGCCCGTGCCGCCAGCGCGCCGCCAAGGCGACCGCAACCCCGGAAAACAGCGCGGCCCCCGCCAGCAGTTGAATTCCATAGCGGAGGTTGTAATAGCCGTGCGGCCACAGCATGGGTACGAAGATGGGAACGTTGCCGCTCCACATCGCCCAGACGTACCAGGGTAGCGGCAGTAACAGGAGGCACGGCGCGGCCCAATGCGCGCCGCCATGGCTGGATCGCGGCGGCGTCGCGGTGGTTCCCGTCCCCGGAGTGCATGACCCAAGGCCTGCCGTGGAACGCGGTGGGGTATGCCGCCTGCTCCAGCCATAGGCCGCGACCCCGGCCAATGCCAAGAGCAAGAGCGGCAGGCCGCAGTCCAGCGCCGAGGCCTTCAGGAAATAGTGCATGGCCACGAAAAGGTGATGATCGCCGGGATAGCGTTGACCGCCATGGCGGAGCGCGCGCAAGTAAATCTGCCGCGCGGAATAGGGGCCGCGCAGGAACGATAACCAATCGCCGAAATAAAATTGGTTGTAGGCGAACCAGAAGCTTGGTCCCAGTCCGGCCAGCGCGCAGAAGCGAAGGGCGCGGCCCCATTGCGGCCCTTGGCCGGGCACCGAGAACAAGAGCATGAGAGCGAAAAACGGCAGGCAGAACCACCCGTCGTATCGCGTCATGGCGGCGGCCAAGGCCCATGCGGCGGCGGCGATCACATGGGGGCTGGTGGCCCGGTCGTCGGCGGTGGCGAGGCTGAGTTGATCCACCGCGCCCAAAAACGCCATCACGTAGACCGCTTCGGTCATGGGCACGGACGCTAAGTAGAGAAAATTGGGATTGAGGAGAAACCACAGGGCGGCCCAATTGGCGACGGCGGGCCCGAAATGCCGCGCCGCCAAGCGGTGCAGGAACCAGGTGGCGAGCGCGAAGCAGGCGACCGCCACCACGGATCCTGCCGCTCCGCTGCGCCACCAACTCATCACGACCGTGAAGGGCGCCATCAACAGGTGGGGGAAGGGCAACCACACGCTGCCCCATTGCGACATCCCGGGTGTACGCGAGTCCACCATGCGGCGGGCTATGAACAGATGGGCGGTGGCGTCGCCGTAGAGCAGCAGCCGCTTGTGCGCCAATCCCCACAGAAAGACCGCGCCCGCGGCGATGGCCGCGCCCAGCGCCCAGGGCCAGTGCGGGCTGCGAACGGGCGGCCCCTTGGCAGCAGGTCCGGCGGCGGCGCTCACACTATGGCTGCCGGTCAAAGTGGGCCAGCGCCTGAAATTCTTCATACCGTCGCTGTACGGCCGCGCTGGTTAACGTTCGCAGGCGTTCGACGCCAAACCGCTCGCACGCGAAGCTCCCCATCACGGACCCGTAGACCACCGCGCGCCGCAGCACGTTTTGGTCCGCCGCATCGGGCTCGCGGTGAAGGCCGTGGGGCCGGTGCTGGGCCAGATACCCCATCATTCCCCCAGCAAAGCTATCGCCGGCTCCCGTGGGGTCGCAGACGTCCTCCAAGGGATAGCCGGAGATGGCGAAATAGCCGCCGCCCGCGGTATACAGCGAGGCGCCGTGTTCACCGCGCTTGATGACCACGGCGCGCGGACCCAGCTCCAAAATGCGGCGGGCCGCGCGATGGAGGTTGGCCTCACCGGTCAGTTCGCGCGCCTCGCCGTCATTGATCATCAGCAAGTCCAGCCGCCCGAGGAAGGCGCGAACCTGGTCCGGCTGACTGTTAATCCAAAAGTTCATGGTGTCGCCGCCAACGAGCTTGGCGGCGGAACATTCCTCGCGCACCTGGATCTGGAGCCCGGGCTCGATATTGCCCAGAAACAACACGGGGGAATCGCGGTAAGCCGCGGGCAGCTTGGGAGAAAACGCGGCGAAGACGTTCAGTTCGGTGGTCAGCGTGTGGCGGATGTTGGGATCGGCCTCATACTCTCCGGCCCAATAAAAGGACCTGCCCGGAGCCCGCTCGATGCCTTCAATGTTGACCTGCCGCTGCCGGAATACCGCTTCATGCTCGGGACCAAAATCCTCGCCGACCACGCCGACCACGCGGACTGGCGCGAACTGGCTGGCGGCAAGCGAAAAGTAAGTGGCCGAGCCGCCCAATACGCGATCCGCCGCCCCCCATGGGGTGCGAATGCTATCGAAGGCGACCGATCCCACGGCAAGTACCGGAACCGCGGCGGCGGGCGACGCCATCGTTGATGTGGAAGTCGAGGTAGACGCAGTCATGAGATTTTTTTGGGGTCTAAATATTTCCCTACGATCGCAGCTAATCGCTGCCGTGTCTCCGCGGGAACCGTGGCCGGATCCGTGATCAGCGCGTGGGCCAAGGCGGTGTTGCAGTGGCACCGCCGGGGTGCGCCGGCGGGCGCCAAGGACTTGACCGTCCGCCGGATGACTTCAGCCGCGTTGCCGGCATTGCGTTGCAGATTGGCGAGGATTTGTTCCACCGTCACGGCGTCGTGGTCGGGATGCCAGCAGTCAAAGTCGGTGACCATGGCTACCGTGGCGTAGCAGATCTCCGCTTCGCGGGCCAGCTTGGCCTCTTGCAGATTGGTCATGCCGATGACGTCCATTCCCCAGGCGCGGTAGAGATTGGATTCGGCCCGAGTCGAAAACGCCGGGCCCTCCATGCACAGGTACGTTCCCCCTTCGTGGACGTTGACGCCCGCGGCGCGACAAGCGGCGGCGAGTTCCTGCACCAGGCGCCCGCAAACGGGGTCGGCGAAGGAAACATGGGCTACGAGTCCGCCGCCAAAGAATGTGGAGATGCGGCCGCGGGTGCGGTCGAAGAACTGGCTGGGGAGAACAAAGTCCAGGGGCCGGTGTTGTTCCTGGAGGGAGCCCACCGCCGACAGCGAGAGAATCTGATCCACGCCGAGCAGCTTGAACCCGAAGATGTTTGCCCGGAAATTCAGCTCCGAAGGCGTGAGCCGGTGGCCGCGGCCATGGCGGGCGAGAAAGGCGACGCGCCGGCCCTCCAGCTCACCGACCACGTACGCGTCGGATGGTGGACCGAACGGCGTCTCCACCACCACTTCTCGCGCCGCCGTAAGGCCGGGCATGGAGTACAGCCCACTGCCGCCAATGATGCCAATCTCAGCTTTCCGTTCCGTCAGAGCGATTTGTCCTTTCCGTGGGAGTCCTCTCGCGCCTCGTCCGCTGCCGCGGGAGGCGCCTCGACCAGCTCAATTAACACCCCGTCGGCGCTGGCGGGATGGATGAACACATACCGGTGGCCGCCGGCGCCGGTTTGGATCGCATTGTTGACCAGCCGCACGCCGGCTTCCTGCAAGCGTGCCGCCGTACTCGCAAGGTTCTCGACGCGCAGGGCGATGTGGTGCAATCCCTCGCCACGGCGGTCGAGAAAACGGGCCACCGAGGACTGGGGATCCGTGGGCTCGAGCAGCTCGATATTGACGGCGCCAACCGGCAGCATGACCACGCGAACGCCCTCGGAATCAATCGTTTCCGGCTCTCCGGGTTCCAGTCCTAAAAGCCCGTAAAGCTTAGTGGCAGCGGTGAGGCCATGCACGGCAACGGCAATATGGTCAATCTCAGCCACCCCGGCAGTATAGCTTGGCCGCCGGGTTCGGATTCGCTTCGCGGGGGCCGCGCCTTTTGCTCGGGGAGCAAAGCGGGCGCGGAAAGGCCGCGAAATTCCGCACGGCGCAGGCGCGTTGGCAATCGCTGCGGCCCGCGCCAAGCAATGTGGGGAGCGCGCGCCGGCCGTCCGGCTGCTCTGCGCGGGTGCGGGGAGGGTCGCGCCGCCACGCCGTCCGCACGCCTGCGAGCATCAGAAACAATTGCATGGCTGAAATGCATTTGGGTGAAGGCGGGGACTTCCAGTCCGCGATGGCGCGGCGCGAGGCGCGGTTGCAGCGGCGGGAGCGGCTGGGCACGATTCTGCTGGTTTTGGGGCTAGCGCTGCTGGTTGCCGCCGCCGTCCAGTACGGGTATATGTACAGCGAACAAGCGGCGCTGCGGAGACAGTGGCGCAACGCTGTCCAGCGGCAGGAGATGGCGCGCCGGTTTCGGCGCCGGACCGGCGCATTGCTGGAGGCCAACGCCGGCGCATTGCGCGGTCCCATCCGCTTGGTGATTCCGGCGATTCGCGTGGATAACATGGTCGTGCGCGGGACCGGCTATGCCTCCTTGCTGGCCGGGCCGGGGTGGATGTCGGGGACGCCGCCGCCGGGCGGGCGCGGAAACATGGTGATTGCCGGCCACCGGGACACCTTTTTTCTGCGCGTGCACCAGTTGGTTCCCGGGGACATGATCTGGCTGGAACGCGCCGGGCGGACTTTCCGCTATGAAGTGGTGGGCAAACGCATTATTTCCCCGAGTGACACGGCGGTCTTGGACAGTACGCCCGAATCAGGGCCGGAATTGACGCTGGTTACCTGCTACCCGACCTATTGGGTGGGGCCGGCGCCGCGCCGTTTGGTCGTCCGCGCCAAGATGATCGGCAGCGGGCCGGTGCCCGCGCTGCTTTCCGCCCCGCCGCGCTAGGCCCCTGGGTCCGCTACACTGCCGATGTGGGGAAGGCTTCTGCGCAGGGCGGAACTTGGGACGCAATCGTTATCGGCGCCGGCCTGATCGGCTTGGCGGTAGCCCGAGAATTGAACGGTGGCGGCCTTCGCGTTTTGCTGGTGGAACAGGGCGAGGCCGGGCGGGAAGCATCCTGGGCCGGGGCCGGAATGTTGGCGGCGGAGCAAATTCCGGAGCCATCGCCGCTACGCTTGTTGGCCCTGGCCAGCGCTCGGATGTACGCGGAGTATTGCGCCCAACTCAGGGCCGAGACCGGGCAGGATGTCGAATATCGGCAAATCGGCACGCTGGCGGCCGATGGAACCGTCTGGCCCGATCACTGCGTGGATAATCGCCGGCTTGTGGCGGCGCTGCGGACCGCAACGGAGCGGCGCGGCATAACGTTGCTCGAGCATACGGCCGTCTCCGCCGTATCGCCAGCGGGGGGCGGATGGTGCGTGCGCGGCGGCGAGCGCGAGTGGGTGGGCCGGCAAGTCGTGAATGCGGCGGGCGCGTGGGCCGGACAGATTGCGGGCGCGGCGCTGCCGGTGCGCCCGCGCAAGGGACAGATTTTGGCGGTGCAAGGGCCGGCAGGGTTGTTGCCGCGGGTGCGAATGGGCGAGGGTGTCTATCTGGTACCACGCGGCGATGGCCGCATCGTGATCGGCGCGACGATGGAAGACGTGGGCTTTAGCAAAGCTTTGGACCCGCGGCAGTTGGCGGCCTTGCATGCCCGGGCGGTGGCGCTCGCTCCGGCTATTGCCGGCTTGCCGGTGGTGGAGCAGTGGGCGGGGTTGCGCCCGGGAACGCCCGACGATCTGCCGTTGCTCGGCGCCATCGCTCCTGGACTGTGGGCGGCGGCGGGGCATTTCCGGGACGGCATTTTGCTCGCGCCGGTCACCGCGAAAATCCTGGCGGCACTGCTGCTGGGCGTGCCACCGGACTTCGACCTTAAGGCTTTCGCACCGTTGCGTTTTGGCACCGCCCCCGCGGATGGAGCGCCGCGCGCCGGCGCCAACCACGGCCCGGCCTAGACGCCGATGGAGAGCGGGCGCCCGCGGCAGGCGCCGCCTGCAATGGCGTCCGCCGCCCACACTGCCGCGCCATGGGAAATGTATGCCGCATGAACCGCCTATACTTTGGGTATGGCGGCTCCGACCACGGAAGTGTTGCTGCAAGCGCTGCGCCAGGTCCGTGATCCGGACTTGGATCGCGATATCGTCAGCCTCAATTGGGTGCATGATCTGGCGGCCAAGGACGGCGAAGTCTGGCTGACCCTGCGTGTACTCGCGGCGCCCATGGAGCGGCGGGACTTGCTGGCGCAGCAGGCGCGGGAGCGGCTGCTCCAGACGCCCGGCGTGACCGCGGTCCATCTGAAGGTGGACACGACGGTTCCGGGCATGGCGGCGGTGGAAGGGAAGAACTCGGTGCCGGGAGTGAAAAATGTCATCGCCGTTGGTTCCGGCAAAGGCGGGGTCGGGAAGACCACCGTGGCGGTCAACGTGGCGATTGCCCTGGCTGAGTTGGGTGCGGTCGT
The DNA here is from genome assembly GCA_021827785.1 of Acidobacteriota bacterium. Classification (GTDB taxonomy): domain Bacteria; phylum Acidobacteriota; class Terriglobia; order Terriglobales; family SCQP01; genus JAKAUF01. Next base: position 25,002 of record JAKAUF010000111.1, read on the forward strand.
GGGCCTGATGGACGCGGACGTCTATGGGCCGAACGTGCCGCGGATGCTGGGGGTGCATGAAATGCCGCGGGTGGTCGGAGAAAACCGCATTGAGCCGCTGCGCGGCTGTGGGGTCAAGGTGATCTCCATGGGTTTTTTAAACCCCGGCGACAAACCGGTGATCTGGCGGGGACCGATGTTGCACAGCGCCGTGCAGCAATTCTTGCGGAACGTGGAGTGGGGAGAGCTGGACTATCTAATTATTGACATGCCGCCGGGCACCGGTGATGTCGCGCTAACTTTGGCGCAGAGCGTGCCCATGACCGGCGGCGTGGTGGTGACCACGCCGTCGGATGTCTCGCTGGAAGATGCCCGCAAGGCGCTGAACATGTTCCAACAGCTCAAGATCGAGGTTTTGGGCGTGGTGGAGAATATGAGCCTATTTGTCTGCCCGCATTGCCAAAAGACGGTGGATATCTTTAGCCAAGGCGGCGGGCAAGCGATGGCGGAGCATTTCGGCGTCCCATTTTTGGGGGCGTTGCCGCTGGAGCCGGCGATTCGCCAGGGAGGTGACGCCGGCAAGCCGGTGGCGGCCGGCGGCCCGGAGGCCCCACAAGCACGCCATTCTATGCCCTGGCGCGGCGGCTGGCGGCAGAGGCCAATCTGCGCGCCGCGGCCAGCGAGGAGAGCGTCATCCAGGTGCGCGCCTAGGCCTATGGAAGAGCGTGATTTTTTCACCGAGAAGCCGGCCACCAAAGCGGCCAAGCTGGTCTGCCCGTTCTGCGGTGCCGAACAAGAGCATGCGTTGGTATGGATTGTGCGCACCAAAAAGGCGCAGTTGCCGCCGCGGGCGGACGCGGTTGACCGGGCGCGTTTCGCGAAAACCGCGTCCTACATGGTGCGCCGCGACGACAAGGTGACCTGCACCAATCCCCGCTGCCGCAAGAGTTTTGAGGTGAGCGGCATCCAGTCGGTGGTGGAACTCGGTTGAGTTAGACTGAATCCGTTATACCCAAGGGGATGGGGTTCCCCTTCGACTCGCTCGAAAACCGTCGCGGTCCCGGGCTGATGACCCCTGCAATACGCGCGATTGCGGAGGTATGGTTCCATGGTGGTTCTCTGGGTGGCGGTGGCCGGCGCGCTGGGGGCGCTTGCGCGCTGGGGCCTCGGGGTTTGGCTCGGCGAGCGCCTGGGCGGCGCCTTTCCGTGGGGCACGCTGGCGGTCAACCTGATCGGCTGCTTCTTGCTTGGCGTGGTCATGGAGGCAACGGAGCGGGTGGGCTGGCTGCCGGGTCCGACGCGCCTAGTCGTGGCGGTGGGCTTCATCGGCACGCTGACTACATTTTCCACGTTTCAGTTTGAGACTTTCCAACTGGCCCGGCGCGGGGCGGTAATGCTGGGCGCGGTGAACTTCGCCGCCAACGTGCTGTTCGGCTATCTATTGTTGTGGGCAGGCGGCGCTCTGGTGGCGTGGCTGGCGCGGGGCTAGGCAATGTTCCCGGCCTTCCGGGTTTTCGGGCGGTTCGCCGCGCGACGATCGTCTTCGCCCTGGAACTTCCGGGTGAACGACATACAATGTTGCGAG
>JAKAUF010000158.1 GCA_021827785.1 Acidobacteriota bacterium
GCAAAATGTCACATCGCGGTGGCCGCGCCGTTTGCCGGCCACGAGCTCCGCGGCGGGGAAGACAGCCGGGACGGCCTCCCGCCATCTTCGCGGCGGCGGAGTTGCTCGGCCGCGCGGAGCGCGGCCGCACGCAAGCCGGAGGCATACCCCACGCCGGGCGCGGCGCAGCCATTCCGCCCGGCGGAAACACTCGCGGCGAAGCGTGGGGTAGGGCTCCTGCCCTGCGTACCGTCGCCCTCCCGGGCGGCGGGGAAGACAGCCGGGACGGCTATCCCGCGCTCTCCGGACAGGCGGGCGCTCGCCCCACGGTAAAATCAAAGTTTCCGTCTCTCGCTGCCTCGGCCCCGCCATGGAAATTCGCCTGCGCAATACGCTGACCCGCCAAATCGAGCCGGTGGCCCCGATGGACGGCCGCCGCTTGCGCATGTACACCTGCGGCCCTACGGTGTACGACTACGGCCACATCGGCAACTTCCGCACCTTCGTCGCCGTGGACCTGTTCCAGCGCTTCTGGCGCTCCCAGGGCAGGGAACTGGTCACCGCCCTCAACCTGACCGACATTGACGACAAAATGATCGAGCGCGCCCGCGCCGCCGGCCACGATGTCGCCGCCCATGCCGCCCTGTACGCCGAGGCGTTTTGGGCCGATTCCGCCGCCCTGGGCATTGCCAAGGCGGATCACGTCGCCCGCGCCACCGAGTACATCCCCGCCATGGTCGCCTGGATCGAGCGGCTGGTCGCCGCGGGCCATGCCTACGCCAGCGAAGGCTCGGTCTACTTCCGCGTCGCCAGCTTTCCCGCCTATGGCCGCCTCTCCGGCAAGGATCTCGAGGGACTGCAAGACGGCGCGCGGGTGCAAAGCGACACCTATGACAAGGAGCAGGCCCGCGACTTCGTTTTGTGGAAGGCGCACAAGCCCGGCGAGCCCAGCTGGCCCAGCCCCTGGGGTCCCGGCCGGCCCGGCTGGCACATCGAATGCACGGTCATGTCCACCACGCTGCTGGGCGAGACCTTCGACCTCCATGCCGGCGGCGTGGATTTAATCTTCCCCCACCACGAAAACGAAATCGCCCAGGCGGAAGCCGCCACCGGCCAGCCCTTCGTCCGCCACTGGATGCACGTCGAGTTTCTGCTGGTCAACGGCGAAAAGATGTCCAAATCCTTGGGCAACTTCTATACCCTTCGGGACCTGGTGGCCCAGGGCCATCGCCCCAGTTCCATTCGCTATTTGCTCGCCTCCGTCCCGTATCACCGCCAGCTCAACTTCACCCTGGACGGCTTGCATCAAGCCGCTGCCGCCGTCAATCGCCTGCGCTCCTTCCAGGACCGCCTGGCCCGCCAGTCCTGGCCCTCCCAAGAAAACGCCGAACTGACCGCCGCCATCCGCGCCGGGGAGGAGAAATTCACCGCGAGTTTGGCCGATGACCTCAATACCTCCGAGGCGCTGGCCGCGATCTTCGAGGCGCTGCGCCAGGCCAACGCCGCCATGGATGCCGGTGAGTTCGGCGCTTCCCACGCCGCCGCCTTCGCCGCCTGGCTGGAGCGCTTTGACGCCATTTTCGCCGTGCTCGGCCTCGCCGCCCAGGAAGCCGCGGCCGCCGAATCCGGCGCTCTGGCCGATGCCGTAGTCGAGGAAAAGATGGCCGCCCGGGCCGCCGCCCGCGCCCGCCGGGATTTTGCTCGCTCCGACGCCTTGCGCGCGGAGCTTGAAGCGGCGGGCATTATCGTCGAAGATAGAAAGAGTGGCGCGGTTTGGCGCCGCAAGTGATCATCCGCATGGCCTGGAACAAACCCATCCCGATGCCCGCCTTTCTTCTTGGCGCCGGTGTGGGCGCGGTCCGTTCGCCCCGTGCCGACGATGCCCGACCGCGGGCCTGCATGGCCTGGCTGCCCTCGGGCAGCCGTCCCGGCCTCTTCGGCTGCGACTAAGGCCGCCTTTCTTTCGCCTCCGGCCGGCGCCTGGCGTTTGCTTCGCCGCTGCCCGGACCGCAGTCCCGCCGTTGCGCGCTGGGCTGCCCGCGATACAGCTTTGCTGGCCCGTGGTGGGTGCGCGAGCCGCCCGCCTTCGGCGCCCGGAAACCAATCCGTCATTTCCGCTGGTTCTTGGTTCCCATCGCTCGCCGCTCCCGCCGAAAGGAGACGGCTTATGACTGCAACTTCCACCGCCAACCAGTTCACCCCCAAAATCCGCACGGCGCTGCCCGGGCCCAACGCCCGCCGCGTGCTGGCCGGCGACCAAGCCCTGATCTCGCCTTCCTACACCCGCAGCTACCCCTTAGTCGCCAAGCGCGGCCACGGCATGGTGGTCGAGGACGTGGATGGAAACGAGTTTTTGGATTTCAGCGCCGGCATCGCCGTCTGTTCCACCGGCCACTGCCATCCCGATGTGGTCGCCGCCATTGAGCGCCAATCGCGCGAGTTGCTCCACATGTCCGGCACCGACTTCTACTATCCCCAGCTGGTCGAAGTCGCCGAGACGCTTTCCCGCACGGCGCCCATGCCCGGGCCGCATCGCGTCTACTACGGCAACTCCGGCGCCGAGGCCATGGAAGCGGCCCTGAAGCTGGCCCGCTATCACACCCAGCGCCAGTTCTTTATCGCCTTCTACAATTGCTTCCATGGCCGCACCTTCGGCGCCCTCTCGCTGACTAGCAGCAAAACCGCGCAGCGCGAGCGCTTTGCGCCGCTGGTGCCCGGGGTCTTCCACATTCCTTATCCCGATGAGTTCCATCCCCTGCATGGCGCGGCCGATGTCACCGCCGCCTGCCTGGAAGACCTCGATCGCCTTTTCCACACCACCACTCCGGCGAATGAAGTCGCCGCCATCGTGCTGGAGCCGGTGCAAGGCGAGGGCGGCTACATCGTCCCGCCCGCGGAGTTCGTCCGCGAGATTCGCCGCATCTGCGACCGGCACGGCATTCTGCTGATCGCCGATGAAGTGCAAAGCGGCTGTGGCCGCACCGGCAAGATGTGGGCCATCGAGCACCACGGCGTGGCGCCCGACATCCTCACCAGCGCCAAGGGCGTGGCCAGCGGCATGCCGCTGGGCGTGACGCTGGCGCGGGCCGGCATCATGGATTGGAAGCCCGGCGCTCACGCCTCCACCTTCGGCGGCAATCCCGTCTGCCTGGCCGCCGCTCAGGCCACGTTGCAGCTCCTGGAGTCGAGCCTCATTCGCAATGCGGCCGAAGTCGGCGCCTACCTAAAGGGCAAAATGCAGTCCTGGCCGGAGCGGTTTCCCATGGTGGGCCAGGTGCGCGGCTTGGGGCTCATGCTGGCCTTCGAGTTGGTCAGCGATCGCCGGCTCCGTACCCGCGACGCCGCCATGCGCGACCGCTTGGTGCAGGCGGCCTTTGAGAAGGGCCTTTTGGTCCTCGGTTGTGGTCCCAACAGCATCCGCCTGATGCCACCTTTGGTCTGCTCCCGTGGCGATGCCGATGTGGCGGTGGACATTTTGGAGTCCTGTTTGGCTGCTGCAGCGGGCAAACCGTAAGAACCCGCTAACGCCGCGGAGGCGGCGGCGGTTGGCGCGGAGCCCAAGTGGGCGGGAATATGCCGCGGCAGTCGTTATTCGTCCGTCGCGGCGCCGCCCGCCCAGGCCGGGTTGGGAACCAATACCGTGGCGCGCTCCGCCTGGAGCCGGGGCCAGTTGTTGGCACTGGTTCCACCTGGCGGATCGCTCTGCAAGGTGGGGTTGGCGCGATACAATCGAGAGCGGCTGGCCAATCACCGAGGAAGCGGTTTCCACACACGTGCCTGAGCTCCGTAAAGATCCCATCACCGGTCGCTGGGTGATCATTTCCACCGAACGCGCCCGACGTCCCACTGATTTTTCTCATGAAAGCACCGCCCCTCTGGGTGGAGGCTTCTGCCCGTTCTGCTACGGCAATGAGAGCAAAACGCCGCCGGAGATTTTGGCCTATCGCGCCAACGGCGGCGGCCCCAACACCCCCGGCTGGTCGGTGCGCGTGGTGCCCAACAAGTTCCCGGCGTTGGGCATCGAAGGCCCGCTCCTTCGCCAAGGCGACGGCATCTTTGACAAGATGAGCGGCATCGGCGCGCACGAGGTCATCATCGAAACGCCCGAGCATCACACCACTCTGGCCATGCAGTCAGAGAAGGGCATTGAGGACGTGCTCTGGGCTTTCCGTGACCGCATGCTGGACCTCAAAAAGGACAGCCGGTTCCGCTACGTGCTGGTTTTCAAGAATCACGGCGTCGCCGCCGGCGCGTCGCTGGAGCATTCCCACTCCCAGCTCATCGCCTTGCCCATCGTGCCCAAGGAAATTCGCGAGCAGGTGGATGGCGCCAAGCAGCATTTCGATTACAAGGAACGCTGCATCTACTGCGACGTCGTCCGCCAGGAGCTGGACAGCGGCGTCCGGGTGGTCGCCGAAAACAGCGATTTCGTCACTCTGTCCCCCTACGCGCCGCGCTTTCCGTTTGAAACGTGGATCGTGCCCAAGCAGCATGAATCGCGCTTCGAGGATTCGCCCACTCACGCCTTCGAAAATCTCGCCCGCGCCTTGAAGCTGCTGCTGACCACCACCGATCAGGTTCTGGAAAAACCCGCCTTCAACTTGGTTCTCCAGTCCGCTCCCTTGCAGGAGCCCAGCAACGCTTATTACCACTGGCATATCGAATACATGCCTCGGCTCACCAAGGTGGCCGGATTCGAATGGGGCAGCGGTTTCTACATCAACCCCACGCCGCCCGAGGAAGCGGCGCAATATCTGCGCGAAGCCGAGGTCGAGGCGCCGGTTGCGGTCGGCTAGGCGCCTTCCCACCATCAATTCGTGGCGACTTTCGACCGCCATCCCTCGGGGATCTGTTACACTGGCCTGAGTCGTCGCGCCGCTTGCGACTGGGGCACAGCGGGCGCGAAATGGCCGCGACGTTGTGCCGGATGGCCAGCCCCCGGCCAGCGCCGCGGCGCGGCACCGGTGCCACCCCGGCGGGGCTGGGGCGAACGGGGCCGCCGGTACCTCCCACGCGCCAAGCGGGACGCGCGGCGCAACGGCGATGGGGCCCGCGCCAGTCAATCCGTTCCACCCGCGCCACGCCCCGCATCAGGTTCTGAATGCTCATCGAGGCTTTCAGCAGTCC
>JAKAUF010000027.1 GCA_021827785.1 Acidobacteriota bacterium
GTGCAATCGCGGCGTTTCGTCGTGCCCGAGGGCACGCCATTCCCGTTGCTGTCCCTGGGCGACGTTCTGATCTACGGCGCGATCATGGCGCAGATGGCCCTGCTGGCGGGCGGGACGGCTGATAACGGGGGCGCGGGTGCGCAGCGCATCCGTACCTGGCGCGAGGAATTAACCGCCGCCATGCGCATGGGCAAAACCACGGATGCGCATTGGTGGGCGGATTTCCTTTTTCGGGAATTTAAAAAAGACCCCAAGAATGCGCAGGACATGCGCATGGCGATTTTCCAAGCGCTGGCAATTCTGGAAAAGCCCCACCTGCTGCGCCGCGCCATCACCAAACTGGTCAAGGAAAGACTTCCGGCCGCGCCCGAAGGCGGGCAGCGCGTAATTAGAGCGGATCAACTGCCGGATTTATTGCGGCGTTCGGACCGCTGGCTGCCTATCGCCAAGGCCATCGCGGGCCTGACCGGCGGGGACGCAGCCATTTCGCTGCCGGAAATCCTTGGCGTCCTGAAGCGCCGATACCCCAAGGAATGCGCAGTGCTGGAGCGTTCGCCCGCGCGAGTGGAGGCGATCCTTGCGCACCGGGCCGTCGCGAGCGTCAAGAGCCTCGACGCCAAGGCCCGACGGCTTGCGGATGCGCTGACGGCGGCGCGAGCCGTCGTAGCCGCGGGCCCTGGCCCGGTCAAGGCAGGGGGGCGACGCGGCCGGGCGCGGCGATGCGGCGGGCGTCGGCAAGTCCGGCGCGCCACGCGCTGGCGGCGCTGGCGCGGTAGCGGCCAATCCGTCGGCGTACCAAACAGCGTGCCTCAGCCCCTGGCAACATTTTGGCGCTCTTGGATCTGGACGGCGGCCTCTCGTTTCAGCCGACCCAGTCCATCATGGTAAACACTATTACCGTCGCCTCGCCTTAAGCCAATCACCCAGACTCCGAGGAGCTCAATACGAATGACCGCCATCTGGAACTCCGTTCGCCGCTACCTGGGCCACTTCGCGGTGGGATGGCTTGTCGTGCCGGCGGGCTTGTTGTTCGGCAGTGTCATCGTTGCAGCAGCGGTCCAAATGGCTTCGCAGGCTGTCGGTCTCGCATACCCTCGCGCGGTCTTTGCGCCGCTGGATCTCGGTCTGAGCGAGCCCTACTTCGCCCTCCCGATTCTCGTTGCCCTGTACCTGGGCTACCGCCTTAACCGCGACGGAGGAAGGCTGGCATCGTGGATTTGGGTGCCTGCGTTGTTGTGGCTGGGCTACGACATCTGGTCTTGGCGAGAGATGGCGCTTTCGCTGGCAAGTGGCCCGAATGGGATGCCGGGCTATGGGTCTTGGAGCAACGTGTTAGCCAATTTCTTTGGCCATGCCTGCGGGGGTTGCGGCAACGAGTGGTTTGACACCGCTCCGTTTTACACTTCCGTGGCATATTCCCTTGGCGCGTGGGTGCGCCGCCGACGCATGCTGCGGCCGGCGAAGAGCGGCGGCGAGACAGGGGCGCTTTCCACGGGCGGCGCGGCGCCGCCGGCGACCGGGCCAATGACCCCGGGCGCTGCCGCAGCTGCGACTCCGCCGATCCCGGCGCAGGCCACGCCTGAGACCCGCGAGGGGGAGGAGGGCGATGGCGGCGCGGCGGGTCGGGATGCCGACCCGTATCTGGCCTGGTTGCCGGCCGCACGGCGTTTTTTGGGCCACCTGGCGGTGGGATGGTTGCTTGTGCCGGTGGGCTGTGTTGTCGGCAGCTTCGCGGTCCTCCTTGCGGTTGCCGCCGTGCAGATGGCCGTTGGGGTGAAACGCTTCCCGGCTTTGGCTTATCAGCTGCAACATTGGGCCCTTGAAGGGCCGTACTTCATCCTTCCGGTCCTGGTCGCGGTCTATTTCGGCTACCGGCTTAACCGCAACGGAGGGCGGCTCGCCTCGTGGATTTGGGTGCCGGCGCTGCTGTGGCTTGCGTTCGTCGTCGGGCATTGGCTGCAACTGCCGGCGGTTGGGGCGCACGGCACCTTCCCGGCATATCCGCAAGGGAGCTGGGCCAACGTGTGGCGGGGACTTTTCGTCGGGTACCCGGGTCCGGGCGAGCGCGCAGTTTACCCGAGCGTGGCGACCGCGCCGTTGTTTGCCGCCGTCGCGTATTCGATCGGCGCGTGGGCCCGCCGTCGCCGCATGCGGCCGAGGGCGGCGACGGCCGGACCGGGCCTCTGACCCCGGCCTTGGCGCTCGGGCACAACTTGCTAAGCCGCACGGTACCGGCAGTCCCGCAACCGGGTGGGTCAAAACAAAGCCAGCTGGGAGCGTACGCACCCGTGACCAGCCTCTCAAAAACTGGCCGATAACCGAGTGGGATTTTCCCTCATTGACCTCCTGGGATTCGGCCGCAATCCGCACCCCTGGGGGAAAACCATGGAGACGATTGGCCGTAGCGGTGGATTGCACCGGCGGGGAATTGCCGCAATCGGGGCGGTTACCTTCGTTCTGCTTGGCGCCTCGGCCGTCGCGCGTGGCCGGGAGATTCGCGTCAAGTTCTTGGACGGCCGCACGGGGCGCCCAGTCGTAAACGACGTGGTTGCCAGTCGGCTACCAGCCGCCGCTGGCGCCGCCGCCGCCAAAGCTGCCCCCGCCAAAGCCGCCAAAACCACCACCGCCACCGCCGAAGCCGCCACCGCCGCCCCAGCCGCCGCCAAATCCGCCGCCGCCGAAGCCGCCCATTAGGAATGGCAGGAACAAACACCCGCCGGCGTTGCCGCCCATCCGGCCCATCAGCCCGAACGCGGCGAATACAATCAACATGAATACCAGCGATTGCCAGGGGAAGCCGCCGCGGCGGCGGGGCGGGGCGCCCGGATTCGCGGCCGGATGACCCTTGCTGCCCATGCGCGCGGCCAGGGTTTGGTTGATGTCCTCGAGCATGCCGGCGAAGAACGCGCCGTAATCACCGGAGCGGAGTTGGGGATTGAGGGACCGCATCCACGCGCCGGCGTCGGCGTCGGTGATGTAGGGCTCCAGGCCATAGCCCACCTGCGTGTCGTACTTGTGGTCCTTGATGGCGAGCAGGATCAGCAGGCCATTGTCCTTGCCCTTATGGCCGACGCCCCAGTGATGGGCGTAATGGTAGGCGAGATCGAACGCCGAGCCGCCTTGCAGGGATTTGACCGTGACCAGGGCGATCTGAATGCCGTAGGTGTTTTGAATTTGCTCGATGGCGCTGGTGAGCTGGGCTTTTTGGCCCGGGCTGAGGACGCCGGCGAAATCGTTCACGTAGCCGGTGGGCTTCAGTTGTTCCAATGGCGTCGCCGCCGCTAGCACGAGCGAAAACGCCAACAGCAGCGCGGCGGCGGAGAAGTAACGGCGGAGGAGGCGAGGCATGGCGGGTATGGCGGACGAAGGCAGGAGAACCCTTAAGAGTAGCAGCAGGTGGTCAGGCCGGCGGACTTAGGCACGCCGTCTCCGCCCCCGCCAAACGCCCGCCGACCGCCCCCGAGCGGCGCTGGCTTTCCGGCCAAATCCTCGGCCCAAGCCCGATAACGGCGCCCCGCTCTTAGGCGCCGCCCCAATTGGCTCCGGCCGGGACATGGCAAGCGATGAGGAGTGCGGGCAACGGCAAAGCGGCTGGCGGGCTCACAGTGTGCATGCAACGCACCGTCGAGGGAATGTTGATTTGGGGCACGCTCGGTAGCGGCGTGGCGCTATCCACCAGCGGCCACCGGCACCTGGGGTTCTTGTTGGCGATGGCGTCGCTGGCGATCGTGGCGATGACCCATCCCCGCGGCACTAAGCACGCGATCTTGTCCATTCCTAAGGCGCTGGGAAAGACGGGAAAAGCGGTCGGCAAGGCGGGCGCCAAAATAGGCAAGGTGGTCCACCACGCGGCGTGAAGCCGGCGGAACATTGCTTGGCGCGGGCCCCAGCGCGGCTGCCCACCCCAACGCGCGCCGCTGCGCGTTGGGGACCCCGGCTTTGGGGGCCGCGCCGCGTCGCTTGCCGGGGGCGGGCCGCAGCGATTGCCAACGCGCCTGCGGCGCGGGGGAATTTCGCGGCCTTTCCGCGCCGCTTTGCTCCCCGAGCACAAGGCGCGGCCCCCGCGGCCGGGGTGAAGTCGGTACCGGCAGGCGCGCGGCGGCATCGTCCCCGGGCAGCGGGGGCGGGTATCGGGCCCGGCGCGCCGGCGTTAGCTCAAATCGGCGGGCGCGGCCCCGGCACGGCGGGCGGAAATTGGGCCGAAGGGCCGCAGCCGATTGGTCGCAGCCAACGGGCCGCAGTCAGCGATCCGCAGCCGACGAGCCGCAGCCAACGGGTAGCAGCCGATCCGATCGCGCGGTGTCAATTGCCCAACGGACCGCCGATGGCGGCTCATTGCCGTTCCGCGCGGGCGACCTCGGCGGGGAGCCACTGAACGGTGATGTGCCGAGTGTCCTCGCCGGTAATTTCCAGCGTCACCAGCCAGCGGGGCCAGCCGCGAAACAAGGGAAACCGCGCGCCCCACTCGACGACGACGACGCTGGAAGGGGTAATGCCGCCGGGCAACACATCCTCCAAGCCCAAAGTGGCCAGCTGGGCGCTTCCCTCCAGGCGGTAAAGATCCACATGGTGCAGCGTGCACTGGGGTGAGCGGAATTCGTGCACCAGGGTATAGGACGGGCTGGTGACATCTGCCTCATGCGCCACTTGCAGTCCTTCCGCTAATCCTTTGACTAATCTGGTCTTCCCTGCCCCGAGTTCACCCTGCAAAATGACCAGCGCCGGGGGCTGGAGGGCGGCGGCGAGGCGGCGGCCCAGGGCCTGGGTTTGCTCTTCGCCATGCGAATCGCAGGACTGGAGCTCGGAAGGGACAGTAATGGCGGCAGCGGGGTCGGAAGGCATTATCGGAGTTCACCGGGAATTTCGATTTCCTGGCCCACATCCGCCGCGGTCTGGCGCGCGCGGCGCATGGCGGCGGGCAGCGAACGGGTGATATCGGTGGCGCAGAGGGACATTTCCCCGATCGCAGCGGCGGCGCAGTCGGCGGCCAAGCCATGGAGATACACGGCGGCGGCGGTGACGGCCAGGCGGTCGGCGGCGGGAAACTGCCCCCAGAGCCCGGCGATGACGCCCGTGAGGATGTCGC
>JAKAUF010000392.1 GCA_021827785.1 Acidobacteriota bacterium
CGAATCTCCGTCCCGTCCTCGAGGATGACCGCCCGCTGGATGGCGTTTTTCAACTCGCGGATATTGCCCGGCCAGTCGTAGCGGCGCATCATCTCCGCCGCCTCCGGGGTCAGTCCCCGAATGTGCTTGCCGAAGCGGCGGCTGAATTGCTCGATGAAAAAGGCGGCCAGCTCCGGAATGTCCTCGCGCCGGCTGCGCAAGGGCGGAATGAAGATGGGAATGACCATCAGGCGGTAGAACAAATCGGCGCGAAAGCGGCCTGACTTCACCTCCTCCTCCAAGTTGCGGTTGGAGGCGGCGATCACCCGCAAATCCACGTGGATGTCGCGCAAGCCGCCGATGCGGCGCAGCGTCTGGTCCTCCAAGGCGCGGAGAATCTTGGCCTGCAAGGGCAGGGGAAGCTCGCCGATTTCGTCCAGAAACAACGTCCCGCCGTCGGCGACTTCAAACAGCCCCTTCTTCATCGCCTTGGCGTCGGTGAAGGCGCCTTTTTCATGGCCGAACAGCTCCGCCTCCAACAGCGTTTCGGGAATCGCGGAGCAGTTGACCGGCACGAACGGCTGGCGGCTGCGGGCGGATTGCTGGTGGATATAGCGGGCCAGCAGATCCTTGCCGGTGCCGCTTTCTCCTTGCAGCAGGATCGCGCTGGCTTCGCTGCGCGCCACCCGCCGGGCGAAGTCCAAGACCTGACGCGTGGCGGTGGACTGGCCGATGAATTCCAGCCGCTCCCGGCTGCCGCTGGCCTCATTGCGCAGCGCGGCGACTTCCGAGCGCAGACGGCTGGTTTCCAGAGCGTTCGCCAGCGTCACTTGCAGGTCGTCGAAGTTGACCGGCTTGCAAAGATAATCGTAGGCGCCTTGGCGCAAGGCTAGTTTGACGTCCTCGATCTGGGGATCGGCGGTGACAAAAACCACCGGACCCGCGAACACATCCCGCCGCAGCTCGCCCAGGAAGTCCACGCCGTTGCCATCGGGCAGGCGAACATCCAGCAAGATCAGGTCGGGCGGATCGGACTTGATCTTCTCCCGCGCCTCGGCCAGGCTGGCGGCGGTGGCGGCCTCATAGCCCCACTCCTCGCACTTCTGGCTCGCCGACCAGCGCAACAGGTTTTCGTCATCCACGATCAAGATCTTCGGTTTCATCTCGAACCGCCTTCAGCCGCGGCGGGGACCTCGCCGCCGGCGGCGGGTAACACGATGGAAAACGTCGTTCCCTGGCCGAGCTGCGTGGTGACCTCGATGGAGCCGCCGTGCAGTTCGGCGATGCGGCGGCACATGGGCAAACCTAGGCCGTTGCCCTTGCCGCCCTTGGTGGTGTAGAAAGGGCGAAAAATATTCTGCAAATCACCGGCGGCAATTCCGGGGCCGTTGTCCCGCACCCGAATCCGGACATGGCCATCGCCGCCGGGTTCGGTAACGATCGCGATTTGGCCATACTCGGCCACGGCGTCCAAGGCGTTGAGGGCCAAATTCAGCACCATGCGCTGCACTTGTTCGGCGTCATGCACGACCGGCGGCAGCGTGCCGGGAGCAAACTCCAGGTGGACATGCTTCGGCACGGCCGCGCGGGTGGCGATTTCCGCGGCATGGCGCACGGCGGCGTTCAAATCCCCCAAAGCGAAGCGCGGCGGACGGGGCCGGGCGTAGTTGAGCAGGTCGGCGACGATGCCGCCGATACGCGTGATCTGCTGCCGCACCTCGGCCATGATTGCGCGTTCCGGTTCGGCGAACCGGCTGGATAGGACCTCCAGTGCGGAGGCCATGCCGGCCAAAGGGTTCTTGATTTCGTGCGCCAGCCCGGCGGCGACCTCGCCCAAGGTGGCGAGATGCTCGGTGCGGGCCAGCTCCAGCGTGTGGGCGCGGCGGGCCTCGGCTTCGGCGTGGCGGCGGTCGGAGATGTCGCGCATGACCGCGGTGACCAACAGCGAACCGCCCAGCTGCAACGGGCTCAGGCTGATCTCCACCGGCACCTCGGCTCCGCCCTTGTGCCGCGCGAACAACTCCAGTCCCGCGCCCATGGGCCGCGTCTTCGGCGCGCGGGTGTAGCCGCGGCGCAGCGCCACATGGGCGCCCCGAAACCGCTCCGGCAGCAGCAGCTCGATCGGCTGGCCGTCCAGCTCGCCGACGCTGTAGCCCAGCACCTCCTCGACGCGGCGGTTGCCATAGACGATGGCGCCGCCGCCATCCACGATGACGATCGGATCCGGAGCGCAATCCAGCAAGCTGCGAAAGCGCACCTCGCTTTGCCGCAGCGCCTCTTCGCTATGGGCGCGCTGGTAGAACAGGCCGAGTTGCAGCCCGATATCCCGCAGCGTCGGTCGCCAGGAGGGCGGCGGCGGCTCCGGCACGCGCCAGACGAACAGCCGCTCCACGCGGCCCGCGGCCAGCACCGGCAAGGCCAGCGTCGTGCCCGGCGGCTCCGCGGCCGCCTCCACCTGTCCCGACGCCCAAGCCCGCCCGGCCACGCCTTCCCCGCGGCGCAGCGCGGCGACAGGGCTGGGGGCTGGCGGGGCGCCGGAGGCCGCCGCTACCCAAGCGAGCCGACCGGGCGCCGGCTCCTCTCCCCGGCTGACGTCCCACAGCTCGGCGGTGGTAGCGCCCGCCTTTTCGCCCACAATCCGCGGCAGCGCCTGTTCCACGGCCAGCCAATCCGGCGCAGTCGCCAACAGCTCCCCAACCGCGAGCCGCAGTTGCTGGCGCACCTCGGCGTCGTGCCGCGCGGTAATGTCGGTGTTGATCTCCAGCATGCCGCTGGGTTTGCCCCGCGCATCCCGGCGCAGCGACCAGCGGCTCTCCACCAGGATCCGCGTCCCATCCCGCCGCCTTTGCCACAGCATCCCGCGCCACGCGCCGCTCTCCAAGACTTCGTCTTCCACCACCGCACGGGACCGCGGGAACTCGGTGTGGAGAAGCTCGTGGCTGCACTGGCCCTCCGCCTCCCCCGCCGCCCAGCCATACACGCTCTCGGCGCCGCGATTCCAATAGGCGATCACGCCCGTAAGGTCGCGCAGAAACACGGCGTCCGCGACCATATCCAAAAACTCCGTCGCCAGCTGCGAATCCTTGCCCATCACGTTCCTCGCGCCTCTATTATTCCGCGTTCGCATCGCGGCGTCTGGGAACGGCATGCTTCTCCTTGCCAGCCGGCAGCGCGCGGCGCTGGGTTGCGGCGTGCCGGCCCGCGCGGCGGCTAGGCGCGGAGGCAGATCAACCGAAGCGATGGCAAGCGTATTAGGCATCGGCGGCGACCAACACCGGGCAGGTGGACAGGCGCAGCACCGCGGGCAGGATCGGACTGGCGTCCGCGCCGGTGCGCCTGGCCTCGGTGCACACCCCAATGAGGTCGGAAGCATCGCCATGGGCCGCCGCCACGATCGCGTCCGCGGCCTGGCCAAATCGGACCCGCACCTCGGCGTCATGAAAGAATCGAAGCTCCGGCGGCAGCACCTCCCACATCCGCGCCGCGGCGTCCGAAACTCCCACACCGCAGGCGGCGCAATCATCCGGCCGCGGCTCGGCCACATGGATGAGCAAAACCCGGCCGTCGCGCGCAACCATCAAGGCCAACGCCGCGCGCACCGCGGCTTTGGCGCCCGGCCGCACATCGGCGGCGCAGAGCACGCGGCGAAAGGGCAGCCGCGGCGCCTGGCCGCGAGGCCCAAGCAGCAGCAGCGGCACCTGCGCCAGCCGCAGCACCTCCCGCGCCACCCCACCCAGCACCGGCGCCTCGAATGCGCTGCCGTTGCTGCTCGCCAAGACGATGACGCTGACGCCGTTTTCCCGCACCCAGGAATTGAGTCGGGCGGCGATGGCATGGGGTTCGCAATGCACCACGGGCGCATTGCCCTCGGCGGCGAATTCCGCCGCCAGTTGCTGCAGCCGCTGCCGCTGCGCCAAGACCGAGGCGTGCGCCTCCCGCAGCGAGGAGCGCTGCCCAGGCGGCACGAAATGGGCCAAATGCCAGGACGTCTGGAGCTGGGCGGCCAGTGCCGCGCAAAGCTTTACGGCTTCCGCGGCGCGGGGGGAGAAATCGGTCAGCGCCGCCAGCACCGGCGGCGGACCCCAGGAACGACGGTGAGCGGCGGCGTGCGTCGCGGTGTTCAGCTCGGCCTGGGCTTTAATGATGGCCATGGAACGAATGCTCGGTAGGTGTTTGCTAGGCTCGATTAGTCGGGGGCCGCGTTCGACGCGGCCCCCGGGCTTTGCTTAAAACATCAGCCACAAGTTGGTGTAGACCGTGTTGTTCTGGCCGGCATTGCGCCCGGCGCCGTCGTAGTTTTGGCTGGCGCCATTGAACGTGGTGAATCCCTGGTACAGGATCGAGAGCTCCACGTTCTGGGCCGGCCAAAAGCCGGCTTGGAGCAAATAGCCGCCGGAGTCCGGACTGCCGCTGGCGCTGCCCGTCACCGGCCCCGGCGCATACAGCACCGGATCGCGGGAACCGTAATCGCGGAAAAAGCCCGCGCCCAAGCTGTACCGGTCGCCGAAGTGATAAATGGCATTGGCTTGCAGATTGGATAGCGTGTTGGCCAGCTGGGACGCCTCGCCGGCCGCCAAAAGGCCGCCCAAGGACGCGCTCTGGTGAACATAGGCGCCATGCACGGACAAGGAATTGATTCCGAGACGCCGCTCATATTGGAAGTCCGCGGCCGTGTCGGTGAAGTGGTCCTCGGCTCCGGCTATGGCCCCGGGGAAGCTGGACAGGTGGATGCCGAAGGTGCCGACTTCGAGATAGTTGAGGCCGCCGCTCCAGGTCGTTTGGTAGGCGCCGCGCCAGTACGGCGCCACGCCGGCGATGTTGGTGCCGAAGCCGACGCCATTCAGCGGCTGCGGTCCGCCCAGGTGCATGGAGCGATACAGCGTAACGTCTCCATACCAGTGGTGATCCCACATCATGTAGCCGCCGGCGCCGCCGACGTCCTGCGCCAAACCGCCATCCAAAATCGGCGCGGCGATGGGCGAGGGCGAGGAATCGGGGGATGCGAAGGGCCAGCCCCAGGCCGGGGTATCGTTCCAGAGATCCTCGACGGTGGGATTGTTATTGAAATCCAAGCCGTAGACCGTTTG
>JAKAUF010000098.1 GCA_021827785.1 Acidobacteriota bacterium
GTGTCGAGGCGCCGGTAATCCGCCGGCGTATCCACATTCACCAAGATGCCGGGATCGCCCACGGCGACGGTCACGGTGCGTTCCGCCCAGCCGCGCGCCAGGTCGCGGGCGTTGCCGTCCGCGGACGCGGCGACAACGGCGGCCAGGAATCCCCGGGAATAGACCACCGGATGCCCGTGCCGGCCCGCATAGCTCGGTTTGACGATCGCCGGCGCCGGCGCGGCGCCTGCGGCCGGGCCTGCTGTCGCGGAGGGGGCCGCCCGCGGCCGCGGCGCGTTGAACGCACCGACCAGTGCGGCCAAGGTTGCGGCCGCGAACATTGGGCGATCCACCGGGCAGATTACGGCGCCGGCGAATCGCTCCTGCTTCAATGCCGCCGCTGCGGCTAAGTGCAAGGAATGGAATTGGCCCCGTTCCACCGCGGGGTTTTCGATCCACGAAATGGGGCTCGCGAGTCCAGCGCCGGCGGCGCGCAGCGCCTCGCCGCCCGCGCCGGCCGGGATGACGGCGAAGATCTCGGCGCAGGCCGCAGCCAGCTTGTAGGCGCAGGCGGAGAGGAACGTGGGCTCTTGCCGCGCGGGGCGGGCGCCGTCGCCGGCGAGGGGGAGCGGATAGGGCAGGAGCGCCTTGCAGCGGCCCATGCGCGTGGAGCCGCCCGCCGCCAAGATGACGCCCGCGAGCGCCGGCCGGCTCACGGCGCGGTTTCCGCGGCGGCCGGCACGGGGATCTGGCCCAGCTTCATGTGCGCCGTCGTTGCACCCCGGCGCACCGCGATCATCTCCGCCACCACAGCGACCGCGATCTCCTCCGGCGTGACCGCGGCGATCGCCAACCCCATCGGCGCGTATACCCGCGCCAGCGCCTCGGCCGCCACGCCGCGCCGCAGCAGTTCCTTGTAGGTGGAAATGACCTTCCGTTTCGATCCGATCATGCCGATGTATTTCGCCTGCGTTCCCGCGGCCCATTCCAAAATGCGCAGGTCGTCGCGATGCCCGCGCGTGGCGATCACAATGTAGGCATTGGCGCCGGCGCGCAGGGCCGGGAACTGCTCTTCGTAGGGCCCGGCGTGCAGTTCCGCTGCGGGAAATCGCTCGGCGGTGACGAACTGCGGCCGGTCGTCGCAGACCGTGCTGACAAATCCCGCGGCGCCGGCCGCGGCGGCGATGGCGCGGGAGACGTGCCCGGCGCCGAACAAAATCAGCCGCGGCGGCGCCAGCACCGGCTCCAGAAAAATCTCCAGCGTTCCGCCGCAGATCAACCCCGTATCTTCGGCGGCGTCATGGTTCAAATGAAAGACCAGCCGCCGGGGTTTCGGCGTCGCCTCCGCCAGCAGCTCCCGCGCCGCCTGCCAAACCTCCGCTTCCACGCAGCCGCCGCCGATGGTTCCCAGCAGCGTGCCGTCTTGGCGGATCAGCAGCTTGGCGGTCTCGAAGGAGGGTATGGAGCCCCGCACTTGCACGATCGTGGCCAGCGCGGCGTTCTCGCCCGCCGCGCGCAGGCGCACGATTTCTGCATAGATGTCCCCGGCCATCGCACTCCCCGCCTTCATTGTAAGCCGCTCCCCCCGTGCGTTCCCCGGCGGCGCAGTAGGTTAGGCGTCCCCGCCTGACCAGCGCCCCGCGGCTGGGCAGCTTCGGCGCTCCCGCTTGGCCGCCGTCCCGCGCCTCGGCGGCTTAGGCGCCCCACCGGACCAGCACTCTCGCCTGGCAAGCATCCCGCGCTGCGGTAGGTTAGGCGTCCTCGCCGCGCGCGCATCGTTTCCCGGGCGTCGCTCCAACCGCGAGGCCCCGTCCCGCGTTCCTGGTTCAACGTCCCTATCCCACAGGCTATGCTCTTGCCATGCAGGCAATTCGCTTCCACCAGCATGGCGGTCCCGAGGTTTTGCGCTATGAATCAGCGCCGGATCCCGTGCCCGGCGCCGGTGAAATTCTCCTGCGCGTGCGCGCCTGCGCGCTCAACCACCTTGATCTGTTCGTGCGCGACGGCATCCCCGGCGTTCCCATTCCGTTGCCGCATATCGGCGGCTGCGATATCGCCGGCCAGGTGGCCGAGCTGGGGCCGGGGGTCGAGGCGGGCAGGAACGGCCCCGCCGTTGGCGACGCGGTCATCTTGTCCCCCGGCATTGGCTGCGGCCGCTGCCCCGCCTGTGACGCCTGCCGGGAAAACGAATGCCCGCGCTACACCGTGCTCGGCTATGGCGTGGATGGCGGCTACGCGGAGCTGGTGAAGGCGCCGGCGGAGAATGCCCTGCCGCTGCCCGCGGGATTGGATTTTGCCGCGGCCGCCGCCGTTCCGCTGGTGTTTCTGACCGCTTGGCACATGCTGCGCACGCGCGCCGAGCTCCAGCCCGGCCAGCAGGTACTGGTTTGGGCCGCCAGCAGCGGCGTCGGCTCGGCCGCGGTGCAAATCGCCAAATGGATGCACTGCCGCGTCATCGCCACCGCCGGCGGCGAGCGGAAAATGGAATTGGCCAAGCGCCTGGGCGCCGACGAAGTGTTGGATCATTACCGCGACCCCATCGCCCAGCGCGTCAAAGCCCTCACCGGCGGCGGCGTGGATGTGGTCTTCGAGCACGTTGGCCAGGCCACTTGGGAGCAAAGCGTGCGCTCCCTGGCCAATGGCGGCACATTGGTCACCTGCGGCGCGACGACCGGCCCCCGCGCCGCCATTGACCTGCGCCATTTGTTCGCCCGCCAGCTCCGCTTGGTCGGCTCCTACATGGGCCCCCGCAGCGAACTGCGCGAGTTGCTGCCCTTCATCGCTCGCGGCGATCTGCACCCCGTCGTGGACCGGACTTTTCCCCTAGCGGAAACCGCCGCCGCTCAGCGTTACCTCCAGGCCAAAGAGCAATTCGGCAAAGTCGTCGTCACGCTCGAGTAGCCAAGCGCGAACACGGGTCCCGCCCTTCTCGCGCCTGGGCCAGACGTCCCTGCCTGGCCCCACCCCCCTGGCATAGGAGACCCTTCCTGCCCGCTAAACATCTAGATGTATAATCTAGATGATGCGTACGGTAGGCTTGTTCGAGGCCAAACAGAAGCTTTCGGAGTTGGTGCAGGCGGCGTCCCGAGGCGAGGACATCGGCATAACCCGCCGCGGCCGCCTCGCCGCGCGTTTGGTTGCGCCCGCGGCGGCGCCCGCGCCGAACTGGGACGAGATCATCGCCGGGATGGAATGGGTCCGGTCCCGGGTGCGGCGAAAACGCCCGCTCAGCGCAAAGGAGCTGAAGCAAATGATCACGGCGGGGCGAATTTGAGTTCGTTCGTGCTCGACGCTTCCGTTGCGGTTCGGTGGTATCTGGATCCGCCCGCTTCCCAAACAGCGCAGCGCATCTTGAGTGACATGGCCGCCGGCGCCAACGCGGTGGCTCCCGCGCTCTGGCGGCTAGAGGTGCTGAACGCCCTGCTGACTGCCGAGCGCCGCGGCATCCTCGGCGCCGCGGACCTGGCCGGCGCGCTGGTCCGCGTTGACCAGTTGGCCCAGACCTTGACCTGGGTCGAAGACGGCGCCGTTCCGGCGCAGGAATTGGCGGCCTTGGCTCGCCGCCACCGCTTGACCAGCTACGATGCTCTTTACCTATGGCTGGCGCTCACCCAGGCGCTGCCCTTGGCCACCCTGGACAACGACCTGCGCCGCACCGCCGTATCGGCCGGCGTCGAACTGGTCGCCGCCGACGGTTTCAGCCGCCCGCGGCGCTAAGCTGCCACGACCCTGCCGGCCCCGTCCCGAAGATGCGGGCCTTGGCTCCCACCCGGCCCGCGTTCCGCATCACCGCGGCGTCCCCCCAACGGCGGGGCCGTTTGCGAGGGCCCGCACCTATCCGTCGCCCCCCGTGGGGGGGTAGGGCTCCCGCCCTGCGTGCCGTCGCCCTCCTGGGCGGCGGGTTTCGCCCCGCCTTCACCGCGCCCAGTGCCGCCGCACCCGTGCCGGAGATCCGCCCACCGCCCACCGCTTGCGCCCCAGCCCTTTCGGGCCAACCCCGACCGAGACGCTGTGGCGCCGGGGCGGGCGAAAGCCGCCGTCAGCTGGAAAACATGACGCCCATCAAGCGCGCGACCGCTACCGCGTGAACAGCGGATTCACCCACAGTGACAGCGAGGGTGAGAATTTCCTTTGCAGCAGCCGTTCCGTCGCAGGCGTGGGCAAGAAAAACTGCCCGTCATACCGGAAGCGGAGATGGTAAGTCTTGACTGGAAACTGGGGCATCCGCCAGCTCGTGCACGCCGCCACTGCCTCTGTTCTCGGCGCCCGGCCCCAGGTCACGGTCGCTAGCAGTCCGCTCGGAACCGCGCCGGTGCGGCCAACGATCCGCCATCGCCTTAATTGCGACCGGACGGGAGGGGTTGGCGGGCCGCCACTCGCCTCTGCGCACCAAACACTGGCCGTTGCGAACAGGGTGCGCAGGCTGAACCGGCCACTGGTGCGGAAGGCCAGCTGGATAACGGACTGCGTCCTCGTGCCCTGAGCGCCACCCTCCGCGCGGCCTAGCAGTAGATCACGGCCCTTCGGCATGCGGAACGCACGCCATCGGACTGACGACAAGCCCGCGTAATACCGCAGCAGCCGCGGCGGCCCGGCTCGTGCCAGCGCGAAAAGGAACGCGCCGCCCCAGTTCAGCATGTGCGGCTCGCACCCCCAGCCCGTCATTAGCAGGTTCCGTCCGTGCGCGGAGAGGAAACGCCCCGTCAGGGCCTCTTTCAGCGTCCAAGACCCCGGCAAGTCGCGGACGTCCGTCTGCCTGGGACATACGCGGCAGCCGGTGGGCCGGCCCTTGGCGTTCCGCGTCACGCTCCCAGCCGGACAAGCCTGCGCGAGCGCGGCGGCGATCAAGCGCCCGGGAGGCGCAGTGCCCGCCCTTCGGCGCGGGCCGCCAACCAGCGCCGCCGTCCACAGAATCGCCAGCGCCGCCGCCACGGCCCCATCCTAACACCCCGTCCGGGCGCCATCCTGACGGCGCGAGAAGCGGAGAGGCCCGCCAGGGCACAGTCCGGCCGGCCCAGCTTAGCAGAATGGAGCCGGCTACGAAATGATCGCAATTTTGAGGTTTGGTGGAGCTGGGGGGAGTCGA
>JAKAUF010000010.1 GCA_021827785.1 Acidobacteriota bacterium
CAGCACATGCTCCAGGGTGACGCCTTGGCGCAGGGCGCGTTCGCTGGCGCGCTGGATGACCGGACCATCCGCCACCGGATCGCTGAAGGGCACGCCCAGCTCGATGATGTCCGCGCCGGCTTCGGCCAGCGCCAGGGCAATCTCCCGGCTGGCCTCCAGCGTGGGATCGCCGGCGGTGATGTAGGGGATCAGCGCGGGGCGGCCCGCGGCGCGGGCGCGGGCGAAGAACGGCGCGAAGCCGGCGGCGGCCGGCGTGGCCACGGGCGAGGAAGACGGGGCGCGGGAATCGCTGGGCATTCGGCTAGTCCGCTGGCTAATCCGCCGCACCGCCCAGGCCGAGTTCGCGGCTGAGGATCTCCATGTCCTTGTCGCCGCGGCCGGAGATGTTGACGATGATGGCCGCATCCCCGTCGTGGCGGGGCGCGCGGCGGCGGGCTTCGGCCACGGCGTGGGCGCTTTCCAGCGCGGGAATGATGCCCTCGGTGGCGGCCAGAAAGCGGCAAGCGGCGAGCGCGTCGGCGTCGCCGCAGGCCACGTACTCGGCGCGGCCCTCATCGCGCAGCGCCGCGTGCTCGGGCCCGATGGCGGCGTAATCCAACCCGGCCGAGACGGAATGCGTCGCGGCGATCTGGCCCGCGGGGTCCTGAAGAATATAGGAGAAGGTGCCTTGCAGCACGCCCGGGCTGCCGCCGGCGAAGCGCGCCGCGTGCTCGCCCAGTTGCGGCCCGCGGCCGCCCGCCTCGACGCCGGTCAGGCGCACGCCGGCGTCGGCGAGAAAGCCGGAGAAAATGCCGATGGCGTTGGAGCCGCCGCCGACGCAGGCGATGACCTCCGCCGGCAGCCGCCCCTCGGCCTGCAAGATCTGCGCCCGCGCCTCCCGGCCAATGCAAGCATGGAATTCCCGTACCATGGCGGGATAGGGATGCGGTCCCAGCGCCGAGCCGAGCAGGTAATGGCTGCGCTGGCAATCCGCCACCCAGTCGCGCATGGCCTCATTGATCGCGTCCTTCAGCGTTTGGCTGCCGGCGGCGACGCCGCGCACCTCCGCGCCCAGCAGCCGCATGCGAGCCACGTTCAGCGCCTGGCGGCCCATGTCCTCCCGGCCCATGTAGACCACGCACTCCAGGCCCAGCAGCGCCGCCACCGTGGCGGTGGCCACGCCATGCTGGCCGGCGCCGGTTTCGGCGATCAGCCGCTGCTTGCCCATGCGCCGCGCCAGCAGCGCCTGCCCCAGGCAGTTGTTGATTTTGTGCGCGCCGGTGTGCAGCAGGTCCTCGCGCTTCAAATACACTCGCGCCCCGCCCGCCTGTTCCGTCCAGCGGCGGGCAAAATACAACGGCGTCGGCCGCCCGGCGTAGTTGGCAAGCAGGTCGGACAGTTCGGCCTGGAAGGCTGGGTCCGAGCGCGCCGCCAGCCATGCTGCCGTCAGCTCCTCCAGCGGCTGGACCAAGGTTTCCGGCACATAACGGCCGCCGTAGGGGCCGAAACGTCCCTGCGGCGAACAGGCCACCGGCGCGGGAGCCGGGGATGCGGAACCGGGGGATGGCGGCAAGCGGGCCATCCGCTATTATGCGGCTCCCAGCGCGGCGAAGGCGGCCCGGGCAGCCTGAATGAAGGCGATGACCTTGGCCGGGTCTTTTTTTCCCGGCGTGCGCTCGACGCCGGAGCTGACGTCCACGCCCCAGGGGCGGGCGCGGCGCACGCAGACGGCGACGTTGTCAGGGTCCAGGCCGCCGGCGACGATGATGCGGGCGCCGGTGGTTTGGCCCAGCGCCGCCGCCCGCGACCAGTCGAAGCGCTCGCCGCTGCCTCCCGAACCGCCGTCCAGCAGCAGCGCCGCGGCGCGCGGCCGCCAGGCCGCCAACTGCGCCTCGGCGTCGGGTCGCCGCATCCCCACGGCCTTCCAAATCGCCACGCCGGGCAGCGCCGCCGCCAGCTCCGCCGCCAGCGACGGCGGCTCCTGGCCGTGCAGTTGCAGGACGGTCAGGCCCGCCGCCTCCGCCGCGGCCCGCAGCTCCGGCGCCGTGGCGTTGACGAACACGCCCACGCGCAGCGGCTCCGGCGGCAGTTGCGCCGTGATCTCCGCCACCGCCCGCGCCGTCATTTGCCGCGGGCTGGGGGCGAAGACGAAGCCCAAGGCGTCGGCGCCCGCTTCCGCCGCTACCAGAGCGTCGCTGGCGCTGGTCAAGCCACAAATCTTGATCATCGGCCGGTCGTCCCTCCTTTTCCCCGGTTCGCTTGGCGCCCGCCGCCGCCCCGCGCGGGCGCTTGGGGGATGCCTTACTCCCTTGCCTCCAGTAACTCCGCCAGCGCCGCGCCGGGGTCGGCCGCGGTCATGAAGCGCTCCCCGATCAGCGCCGCGCCATAGCCCGCCGCCGCCGCCCGCCGCAGGTCTTCTTGCCGGCGCAGCCCGCTCTCCGCCACTGCCACCACGCCCGCGGGCAGTTCCGCCGCCAGCTCGATCGCCCGCGCGGGATTCACCTGAAACGTCTTCAGATCACGGTTGTTCACTCCCACCAGGGCCACGGTGTCCGGCGCCGCGGACAGCGCCGCCTTGGCTCGCCGCAGCTCCGCCGCATCGTGCACCTCGACCAGCGCCGCCAGGCCCGCTTCGCCCGCCATGCGCAGCAGAGCATGGAGCCGGTCGTCACGGAGAATGGCGACGATCAGCAGCACCGCGTCGGCGCCGTTCGCCGCCGCCTCCCAAATCTGGTACTCCGTCACGGTGAAGTCCTTGCGCAGAATCGGCAGCGCGCAGGCGCGCCGGGCCCGGTCCAAATACGCCAGGTCGCCGCGAAAATGCGGCCCTTCGGTCAGCACCGACAGGGCCGCCGCGCCGGCGCCGGCATAGGCCTGGGCGATGGCCGCCACGTCCAGCTCCGTCCGCAGCAGCCCGCGCGACGGCGAGGCTTGTTTGATCTCCGCGATGATCGCCAGCCCCGCGGGGTTCTCCCTGCCGGCGCGCAGCGCGGCGACAAAATCCCGCGGCTTCCGTTCCGCCGCCCGTGCCCGCAGCCGCGCCAACGGCGCGGCCTGCTCCGCCGCCGCCAGGCGCCGCCGCTCCGCGGCCAAAATCGCCGCCAGCGCCGCGACCGGGCTTTCCGGCTGGGCGTCCATCGGCGGCGCGCTGGGCGAACTCTCGCTCATATCCCGAGTGTAGCCGGGGAGCGGCCCGCGCAGCGGCACGCCCCCGCGACCAAACTGTGGCAGCTTGGGAGAATGACCCTCGACGAGTTCCGCCGCCACGGCCATGAACTGATTGACTGGATCGCCGATTACCGCGCCGGCATCGCCGCGCGCCCCGTGCTGGCGCCCACCGTCCCCGGCGAGGTGCGGCGCCAGTTGACCGCCGCGCCGCCCGAGCAGGCGGAAGACTGGGCCGCCGTGCAGCGCGATCTCGACGCCGTCATCCTCCCCGCCTTGACGCACTGGCAGCATCCCCGGTTTTTCGCCTACTTTCCCAGCAATGCTTCCCTGGCCAGCGTGCTCGGCGACATGGCGGCGGCGGGATTGGGCACGCTCGGCCTGGCCTGGCAATCCAGCCCCGCGCTGACGGAATTGGAGGAAGTGGTGGTGGATTGGCTGCGCCAGATGCTCGGCCTTAGCCCCGCCTGGAGCGGCGTGCTCGCCGACACCGCCTCCACCAGCACCTTGGTCGCCTTGCTCTGCGCCCGGGAACGGGCCACCGAGTTTTCCCTGGACCGCGGCGGATTGCGCGAAGCGCCGCGCCCGCTCACCGTCTACACCTCGGAGCAAAGCCACAGCTCGGTGGAAAAGGCGGCGCTCTTGGCCGGCTACGGCCGCCATCATCTGCGCCTGGTGGCGTGCGGCGCGGATCTGGGCATGGACCCCGCCGCATTGGCGCAAGCCCTGGCCGCCGACGCCGCCGCCGGCCGCCAGCCCTGCGCTATCGTCGCCACCGCCGGCGCCACCGCCGCGACCGCCTTCGATCCCATCGCCGCCATCGCCGCGCTTGCCCGGCAATACCACTGCTGGCTGCACGTGGACGCCGCCATGGCCGGGTCCGCCATGATCCTGCCGGAGTGCCGCGAACTGTGGCGCGGCATCGAGGACGCCGACTCGCTGGTCCTGAACCCGCACAAATGGCTGGGCGCCGTGTTCGACTGCTCCGCCTACTTTGTCCGCGACCCGCAGCACCTGATCCGCGTGATGTCCACCCACCCCAGCTACCTGCAATCCGCCGTGGATGGCGAGGTCAAGAATTACCGCGACTGGGGCCTGCCGCTCGGCCGCCGCTTCCGCGCCTTGAAGCTCTGGTGCTTGCTCCGCGAGCAAGGGGTCGCCGGTTTGCAAGCCCGGCTGCGCCGCGACCTGGCTAACGCCCAATGGCTGGCCGAGCAGGTGCGCGCGGCGGCCAATTGGCGCGTGGTCGCCCCCGTCCGCCTGCAAACCGTCTGCGTGCGCCACCAGCCGCCCGGCGTGGCCGGCGAAGCGCTGGACCGGCACACGCGCGCTTGGTGCGACCGCGTCAACCGTTCCGGCCAGGCCTTCTTGACTCCCGCCACGCTCCAGGGCCGGTGGATGGTCCGCGTCTCGATCGGCGCCGAAGCCACCGAGCGCGCCGATGTCGCCGCCGCCTGGGCCGCCATGCAACAAGCCGCCGCGGCGGAGGCGGAGGGCGCTTCGGCCTGACCCCCGGCGGCAGCCGCGTCCGCGCTTGGATTGCCCGGCACGGCCCCGGCCCGCCCGCGGCGGGGGGTCCGCCGCGGGGCGCCGATGTGCCCGCGAATGCGGCATTCGAATCGCTCCCGCGGTCTCTCACGGTTTTTAGGTACTTTCGTGATTCCTGCACATTGAAAACGAACCAGTTAACTCAATTTAGAACATTAAGATTTGCTAGGAATGAGAGACTCTCGCGCTCTCCCATCCCGCTATTGCTTGGCGCGGGCCCCAGCGCGGCTGCGCCGCGCGTCCCGCTTACGGCTTGGCGCGGGCCCCAGCGCGGCTGCGCCGCGCGTCCCGCTTATGGCTAGGCGCGGGCCCCA
>JAKAUF010000399.1 GCA_021827785.1 Acidobacteriota bacterium
GGCCGCCATCGCCGCGGCCAACTCCGCCGGCGGCGGCTGCGTCTTCTTCCCGCCCACCGGCAGCAAGTACCTGATCACCGGCGAGCTGATCATCCCCGACAACACCGGCAACAATCCGCCCACGCAGAACGCGATCGAGTTCGTAGGCGTGGGCGGGGGCGTGGACGCCAGCAACACCGGCGGCAAGCCGGTCGGCGGCAGCCAGCTCGACCTGCGCGCCGCGACCATCGCCGCGCCCGGCGCGCCCAGCGTCACGCCCACCACGGGCACCGGCTCGCTCGCCAGCGGCACCTACTACGTCGAGATCACCTTCGTGGATAACATCGCCGGGACGCAGGGCGAGACCACGCCATCGTTGGAGGCTTCGGCGACGCTTTCCGCCACCGGCGAACTGACCGTCAACACGCCCACCGGCAGCGGCGAGCCCTACGCCTACAACGTCTACATCGGGACCACGTCCGGCGGCGAGACGCTGCAAAACGCCTCGCCGGTCGCCCTGGGCACGAACTACGTCCAGTCCGCCGCGCTGATCAGCGGCGCGGCGCTCCCGGCGACCAACACCACCACCGCGCCCAAGATTCTGAGCCTGGGGCGCGGCACGCTGGACATCTACGGGCTGGCGCTGACGGATTACGGGACCGACTGCGCGCCGTTCGTGGCCACCACCAACACCACGCTCTATCTGCACGACACCAGCTTTTGGGGCACCAAGTCCGCGACCAACGCCTGCAACGACGGCATCCTGCTGGGCGCGACCAATCCCTCGCTGACGCCGACCAGCAACGCCTACAGCCTATTCCAGGGCTACGGGACGGTGATCCGCGACGACTTCTTCGGGCAGACGCGGCGCGCGGTGTGGGCCGGCACCGCCGCCAACAGCGTGATGATCGAGTCCAACACGGTCTGGATGACCAGCGGCACGTCGCAGGCCAACGAAGGCGCCTTCAGCTTCCACTGCGCCACCAGCGGGGCCATCTGCAACCGCGATTACATCACCGGGAACCTGATCGAGGTCGCCAACTATCCGAGCGGGATGTACTTCGAGAGCGCGGAAAACTTCTACCTGGCTGGCAACCAGTTTTGGGACTCGACCGCGAACACGCACCAAGACCTGTACGGCGACTCCACGGACGGGTATTTCACCGTCCTGGACACCAACCCGGTCGGCACCATTCCGCTGCTGGGCGCGACCGTGCCGACCAACTGGGAGGTCATCAGCAGCGGCTCCGGCGGCGCGATTAGCAACTTCACGAACCCGGTCAACTTCCGCGGCAACCTCACCACCTACGGCACCGTGAGCATGCAGCAGACGCTCCAGATCGCCGGCAACTGGGAGATGCGCTACCTGAACGAAACCGGCAGCTACACGCTCAGCAACATTGACCAGATCGTGACCTTCAATTGCAGCGCAGGCTGCACCGCGACGCTGCCCACGGCGGTCGGCGCGGACGGCAACACCCATTGCATCGTGCAGACCGGTACCGGCGCCGTGACCATCGTGCCGCAGGCGGCGGACAACATCGACGGCGCGGCCAGCTTCAACCTGACGGCGCAATATACCCACGTCTGCATGACCAGCGACAACGCCCACGATTGGTACGTGTACAGCCAATGAGCGTTGAACGTTCTGCCTGCCACCAACCATTACAAAGGAGAATCCATGCACCAGGAAACCGAAACCGCCCGTGCCCGCCTGCGGGCGATGACGCCAACCGAGCGTGCCCGGCTCGCCCGGGACACCGAGCAGGAAATGCGCTTTCCCTACCGTCACGAGGCCGTTGCCGGCGGCGACCAGGGCTCTGACGAGCTCGGAGGCTTTCTCGTCAGCGGTCCGGATGGCGACCATTTACCGACGGAACGCAACGGCCAAATTGACCACGCGTTGCTGGGAGCTGCATGGGCGGCGCTGCATGAGGGCTATCGCGGCAACCGATACGCGGGACCGGATAAAGAAGACGCCCTTGCGAAGCTGACTGCGATCTACCACCAGGAAGGTTTGCCCCTTCCCAGCCGGTCGTCCACCCATCCCGTAGAGCGATAGCGAGCGTTGGCTGCACCTGCCGGAATGAGGCTCCACACCGCAATGTCCGACGCCTTTCCCGTTCTTTCCGCTCCCACCGTCACCAGCACCGCCGCGGCCGAGGGCGACGCCACCGCCCCCGGCCGCCCGGGCACTGAGCCCACGCCCATTCCCAGCGACATGCAAGACGCCCTGCGGTCCCTGGTGCGGGAATATGAACTGGAAAGCGATTCCGTCCGGCGGCATTATGTCCGCCGCTTCCGCCAGGCGGAAGAATATTGGCGCGGCAACCAGCACCTGTATTGGAACGAACGCGAATTCCGCTGGAACACCCCCTTTCAGCAATCCCTGGATCAGGGGGGCGCGGACCAGCCGCGCTATGACTACGTCACCAACATTTATCAAGCCTTCGGTCTGGCCGTGGTCGCCGCCATCTCCCAGCGTCTGCCTCGCGTACGATTTGAGCCGGTCTCGGCGTTGCGGGAAGAAGACCTGGCCACGGCCCGTGCCGCCAGCCTGGTCGCGGAGCTGATTGAACGCAATAACCAGCTCGATCTATTGGCCATCCGCGAAGCCTACCTCCTGTGGACCGAGGGCATGTTTGGCGCGTATGTCCGGTATCTCGTGGACGACGGGTACGGCACGCATGAAGAGCCCATCTATGGAACGGCCCAAACGAAACTGCGGGATGCCGGATATCTCTGTCCTGACTGCGCAACCGAAGCGCCATCGGCCGCAGCCGGCGCCGATGAGTCCGCCGCGGCCGGCGCCGGAGAGCAGCCGGCGCTAGGACAACCCTGTCCACGCTGCGGCCGCTGGCTGGGTCCCGGAGAATACCATCCGGCGGAACATCTGGAAGTGCCGGTGATCACGGCCGTGCAGGAGGTACCTAACGGCCAGGAAAAGATCACCATCTACGGCGCTCTGAACCTGAAGCTGATGCCTTATGCCAACGACCTGCGGGAAACCGGGTATCTGATCCTTGCGGAGGAACAGCATGTGGCCGCGCTGCGCGCCGCCTATCCGGACCGCGCCGAGCAGATTTCCGCCGGCGACGTGGGCGGCGATCCGTATGAGCGTTTCGCCCGCCTGTCGTTAACCGACACCCCGGGCACGCCCAGCACGCTGCCCTATGCTTCCCTGATTACGTACAAGCGCTGCTGGCTCCGGCCATGGTCGTTTTGGGCGCACGCCGATCCCGCGATGCGGCAACGCCTGCTGAGCCAGTTTCCCCGGGGGTGC
This sequence comes from Acidobacteriota bacterium, assembly GCA_021827785.1. Classification (GTDB taxonomy): domain Bacteria; phylum Acidobacteriota; class Terriglobia; order Terriglobales; family SCQP01; genus JAKAUF01. The sequence continues at coordinate 3,263 of JAKAUF010000399.1, forward strand.
ATGGTCGCCTTCGCCGGCGATGTCTTTCTCGAGGCTCGGCCCGAGAGCATGGACGAGCACTGGCGCATCTGCCGCGCCATGCCCGGGGTCGGAATGTACCGCGAACCGATCGGCGGCAGCCTGCTGAGCATCCAGCAACGGATCAACGATATCGCCAATCTGCAAGCCGAACACGTGGAATATGGCGCCGCCCCGCCCGTGCTCTACGATGCCCGCGCGATCAATGGGGACGCGCTGGCCAATAAGAAGATGGAGCCGGGGAGCTACGTTCCCGTCGCCATCGAAAACACGCCGGCGGGAAAAAACCTGGCGGACTTGATCTTCCAGCCCCGCATCGCGCTCGATGCCAGCATCTATGCCCAAGGCCAGGATTTGCTCGAGTTGTCGCAGTTTCTCACCGGCGCGCTGCCGGCGGTGTTCGGCGGGAATATGCCCGACGTGACGACCGCAAAAGGCTACAGCATGGCGCGGGATCAGGCCCTCGGGCGGCTGGGATTGTTCTGGCGGCAAATGAAGGAATTTCATGCCGAGCTGATGCTCGCCGCCGTGGAGGTATTCCGCCGCAACCGCCTACAGGACGTCGAACAGGTGGTACTGCAACGGTCCGGCGACTATGCCTCCCGCTTCATCCATCTCAACGAACTCAATGGCAACGTCACATGCCGGCCGGAGGCGGATGACGCGTTTCCCGCGAGTTGGGCGGAAATCCGCCAAAACGTCATCGCATTGATGCAAACCAAGGACCCCTACATCCTTGACATTCTTTCCCATCCCATGAATGCCGGCCTGGTCAAGAACTATCTCGGCACTCCCGGCCTCGTACTTCCGGACGACGACAACCGCTCCAAGCAATTCCGCGAAATTGACGCATTGCTCGCCGCGGAGCCGATTGCATCGCCGACCGGCATGATGCTGCCCGTGGGGGAATGGGGCGCGGGCTCTCCCCCCGGGGCCCAGGCCGCACCCGACCGCTGGGCGCCCTCGGTGCCCGTTGACCGGGACGTGGACAATCACACCGTTCATATCCAGACCATTCGGGAATGGGCGGTCTCCGGTTACGGTATGGAAGCCAAGCGCCACAATCCGTCCGGCTACGCCAACGTCCTGTTGCATTTGCTGGCGCATGAAGCATTTCTTCCCGCCGCTCCGAATTCCGCACCACCAACTCAATAGAACCCCTTTCGGGCCGCAGCCCAGCCGCGACCACTCCCATGCCTGATCTCGAACTTGCCGCCACCAGTCTGGCCGTTTCCACTGCATCCGGGGAGACGACTAACGCACCAACGCCGCCGGAGCCGAGCGCCGAGACGACGCCTCCCAGCGCGCCCGCCGGGGATTCGGACCGCGGCGAAGGCGCTGTGCCCATCGCGCCCACGGCAGATGAGCAGCCGGCGACCGAGGCCGCCGGCGCCGCGCAGCCCACGGCAGCGGCAGATCCCGGTGCAGCCACGCCGGACGCGCACCCGCCCGCGGATTCCCTTGAGGCCCTAATAGCGGCACATCCCGCGCTCACGGGCGCGGTCGAGAATGACCCTGCGCTGAAAGAATCGCTCGCCGCGATGGTCAGCCGAAACGCGGAACTCAGCGCGTATCAGACGGTGTTTCCCACTGCCGAGGAGGCGCGTCATGCCGCGACCAGCGCCCAATTCCTAGCGGAGGTGGACCGCGTCTACTATTCGCAGGACCCGGCTGCGCCCATGCAGTTCCTGCAACAGCTCTATGACGGCCAATTCCTGCGCGAT
>JAKAUF010000016.1 GCA_021827785.1 Acidobacteriota bacterium
TTCATCCACGTTCATGGCCGCGACCGCCTCGCCGCCGTATTCGATGACCTTGCCGATGGCCTGCCCGCTCTTGACGTAGTCCATCCGCAGCAGCGCCAGGATGATGTCCTTGGCGGTCACGTTGGCCGCCGGCCGGCCGCGCACCACGACCTTTACGGATTCCGGCACCCGCGCCCGCACGTCGCGGGTGATCCAGCTGTTGAAAACGTCCGTGGTGCCGATGCCGAAGGCCAGCGCGCCGATCGCGCCGGAATGGGGCGTATGGGAATCCGAACCCACCACGATCTGGCCCGGCAGCGCATAGCTCTCCAGCACGATGCTGTGGCAGATGCCCTCCGAGCCCTTGCGATCCCGCAGTTCGCCGTGCAGGCGGATGCCGCGCTGGCGGGCAAACTCCTCTTGCTTGAACTTCAATTGGTTCGCCAAATCCAGCAGTCCCATCGCCCGCTTCTGCGGCGAGATCACCTCATCCAAGAACGTCAGATGATCGCGGAAAAAGACGATCGAGGCCGGATCGTTGACCGGCTCGTTGGGCCCGACCAGTTGGTCGAAAAAGATCGCCGCCATGGGCGTCACGTATTCATGGCTGAAGCGCAGGTCGGCGCGGAAAAATCCCGCATCGCCCGGCTGCACGTAAGGCACGCCCATGCGCCCGCCGGCGGCCGCGGCGTGGCGGGCCAAGATCTTTTCCGCCAGCGTCATGGCGCGGGGAGCGGTGGTGATCGCCGGCAGATCCACCTTGCCCTGGAGCCGGGCGACGTTGAAGGGAAACAAGCCGCCGTATTCAATGATCTGGCGGGTGATGGCGTCTTCTCCGGCGGTGAACTCGGTCAGCGCAATCTCTTCGCCGCGCCGGATGCGGGCGATCAAGCCGAAATCCGTCGAGGTCAAAAGGCCCAGATTTTGGCAGTTTTGCTTATAAATGCGCTCGTGATTTTCCGCGATCACCAGTTGGATGCCGGCGCAGAGTTCGGCATAAGGCGACTGTTCCCGGCTGCTGCCCTTGCCCCGCCGTTTGCCGGAAACGCAAACCGAGAAGCCGCCGTTGCGCACCGCATTGCGGGTGATGGGAAACTCCTCGCCGCATTTCAGCCCGGTGTAGGGCCAGTCGCCAAGCGTCTGGTCGAAATAAAAGCAGATGTGCGCGGGAGTAATCTCGTCGGTGGAGATATCGTTGCGCAGCGGAAACGCGGGCGGCCAGGGAAGATCCTCCCCCGCGAGCTGCCGCTTCACCAGCGCCGGATCCTCAGCCAAAAACAACACCCGCCCTGGGAACCGCACCGCCGCCGGCCGGCGGCGCACCTCGCGCTGCGCTAGGTCCGCCACGCCCCCATTATGCTCCCGGTCGCCGGACCGCCGAAGGCGCGCGCGACAGCCGTCCTCCGCGGGCCGCGGCGGAGCACGGCGGCCTCGACCGTGGTTGCGAGGGGCGGGCGGAGCGGCCGGAATCGCCCCGCTGTACCGCAGCAACATTTAGGCAGAGCCGTCGGCGGCGCGCACGAGGGCGGCAATATCCAGCCGCTTCATCGCCATCATTGCCTGGAATGCGCGCTTGGCCCGGCCGCGGTCGCCATCGGCGAAAAGACGCAGCAGCTGGCGCGGGACGATTTGCCAGGAAACGCCGAAGCGGTCCTTGACCCAGCCGCACTGCTCCGCTTCCGGCACCGCTGAGAGCGCGCTGGCAAGGCGATCGGCCTCGGCTTGGGTGTCCACTGGGATCTGAAACGAGATCGCCTCGTTGAATTGGAACTGCGGTCCCCCGTTCAGGGCGGTGAACGATCTGCCCATGAGCGTGAACTCGACCAACAGAACGTCACCGTTCTTGCCCGCCGGGTAGTCGCCAGGCGCGCAATGCACCGCGTCCACCCGGCTGTCCGGGAACAATGATGCGTAGAAGTTAGCGGCTTCTTCGGCCCTGCCGTCAAACCACAGGCATGGCGTAATGTGCAACATGAGAACCTCCGCCGCGGCCCGGAAGCCGCATTCGCACAAAGTACCGCCCGGCGCACAGCGCCGCAACCGGGCCGGAGAAATGCCGCGCCGGGCGAGAGGCGACCGGCGGCGCGGCGGGCGGTTCGACCGCCCAAAACTGGCGGCGCTGGCGCCGGCGGCGGCTAGCGGCGCCGTGAACGGGGCGCCAACTTCGGGAGCGAATCCACCGCGTGCTCCTGGCCGTCGGAGACAAAGCGCCGGCCGGGGTGCAATTGGAAGTAGCGCAGCCAACGGCCGATGTTGGGATCGAAGACCTGAATGCGCGGCAGAAAGTGCGGGCGAAAGCCGGCCACATACGGCGACGGCGCCGGCGAAGCGCCCACCTTCACCACGGAGCGGTAATGCCAGCGGATCTGCGCCGGCAGCCGGCGGCCGAAGCCAGAAGTGGCCCAATCCCCCCGCCAAGCCAAGGATCGCGGCTTGGGATAGACGCCGTAGGGCAGGGCAAAGGAGACGATCTTGTAACCGGGCAGGGCGCGCGCGATGAAGTATTGGCCCAGCGCGATCTCCCGCTCCACCGCCGACCGCGGTACGCGGCCCAGATTGGCATGCGTCAAGGTGTGATTGCCAATCTCACCCCCCAGCCGCACAATCATCCGCAGTTTGGCCGTGGACCAGCGCGGCTGCGCAAAGGCGGAGTCGCCGCCCGGTCCGGGATTGACGAAAAATACGCCCCGAAAGGGGAAATCTGGATGGCGGCGGCTGAACGCCAGCCAATGCGCCATGGCGCAGTCCGGCGCCAGCTTGCCCTGGGGCGTGAACTTCACTTGATTGTTGCTGCCGTCGTCGAAGGTAATCACCACCGGCGTGGTCCCGCGCGGTGTGGCGAAATGACCGGAGGAGTAGGCGCGCAGGGTGATCGGGCGGTAGCCCTGCGCCTCCAGCGTTTGTAGGTCATGGTCAAAGCTGCTGTAGGCCCGCACCCAGCGGTGATCCTTGGGACCGAAACGGTGGTATTCCAGGATCATGATCCGGCCGCGCAAATTGGGCCGCAGCGGCGGCATGGCGGCGGACAGCGCAGCAGCGGCCGCAAGGCAAGCTAATGGGATAAGAGCCAGGCGGAAACGGCGGGTGATGGCGGAGTGCATAAACAAGCGCCGAATGGCGGTGAATGAATATACCGCGCCTGCGCCCGGTCCATTCGTCCAGGGAATCTGCTTCGCCACGCCCGCCCGCCCCGATGCCGTCGCAACGCCGGCGAGCGGAAGGAGCCGCGCCGCCGGCTCGCGCCGAACGCGCCGAACGCCGCCGCGGGCAGGCGCCCAGGCGGCGGCCCGCGGCGCATCCCTACCCGGCAAGAGCCCGCTTTCCCGCCGCTGCGCGCCGCGGCGGGCATTCCGCCGAAAGCGGCGGGCAGATGTGGTAGTCTGCTGCTTGCCATGAGCGCCATCATGCAGGGCAAAACCGCGCTAGTGATGGGCGTGGCCAACCGCTGGAGCTTGGCCTACGCCATCGCCCAATCCCTGTCCCGGGAAGGCGCGCAGTTGATCATTACCTACCAATCGGAGCGGCAAAAGGCGGCCACCGAGGAGCTGGCGGCGGGCCTGGCCAACGCGCGCACGGCGCAATGCGACGTCAGCCGCGACGAGGACCTGGACCAGTTCTTCTCCAGCCTGGGCGCCGAAGGCGGATTGGACGCGGTCATTCACAGCATCGCCTTCGCCGACCGCGCCGATTTGGACCGCCCGTTCTACCAAACCGGCCGCGCCGGTTTCAGTTTGGCGCTGGACGTCAGCGCCTACTCCTTGGTGGCCGTGGCGCGGCGCGCCGCCGAGCATATGCCGCGCGGCGGCGCGATCGTCACGCTGACCTATCTTGGTTCGACGCGCGTGATGCCCAATTACAACGTCATGGGCGTGGCGAAGGCGGCGCTGGAATCGGAGGTGCGGTACCTGGCTTCTGAACTCGGCCCCCGCGGCATTCGCGTCAACGCCGTCTCCGCCGGCCCGGTCAAGACCGTTTCCGCCCGCGGCGTCAAGGATTTGGGCCGCATGCTCAGCCACGTCGCCGAGCACGCGCCGCTGCGCCGCGGCACGGCCCCCGAGGAAGTCGGCGACGCCGCCTTGTTTTTGGCCAGCGATCTGGGCCGCGGCGTCACCGGCAACATCTTGTTCGTGGACAGCGGCTATCACGTGATGGGCCTGTAGCCCGACCGGTAGCCCTAGAGGTCTTCTTCGATATGGCTTACGTCATCGCCGAACCCTGCATTGGAACCAAGGACAACGCCTGCGTGGACGCCTGCCCGGTGGATTGCATCCATCCCAAGCCGGACGAGGCCGGCCATGCCGAATCCGAACAGCTGTTCATTGACCCGGTCGAATGCATTGATTGCGGCGCCTGCGTTCCCGTCTGCCCGGTGACGGCCATCTTCGCCATTGACGACCTCCCCGAAAAATGGGCCTCGTACGCGGAAAAAAACGCCGCTCACTTCGCTCCGGCGCAAAAAAGCTAGTCGCTGACCGTGCCGGGGCGGACGGTGCCCACGGCCCAACTGAGCGCGCAAGCGGCGCTTCGCGCCGCGCCAATCGCACAGCCGGCGCTTCGCGCCGCGGCGAGCAAAGCCGGACGCCGCGCCAGCAGCGGGGCGGGGGTCCGCGCGCGTCAACGTTCGTTCCGACTCCAGGCGTAAGCGCCATGCCGGGCGCAGATGAGTTGCAGCGCCTAACCGACCGCATCATTGCTTGCCGCCGCTGCCCGCGCCTGGTCGCCCACGGCGCGAAGGTGGCGGCGACCCGCCGCCGCGCCTATGCGGATCAGGTGTATTGCGCCCATCCGGTGCCCAGCTTCGGCGACCCCGCCGCTTGGCTCCTGCTGGTGGGCTTGGCGCCCGGGGCGCACGGCGCCCACCGCACCGGGCGGATGTTCACCGGCGACCGCAGCGGGGACTTTCTCTTTGCCGCGCTGCACCGCGCCGGATTCGCCAACCAGGCGGAAAGCCGCTCCCGCGAGGACGGCCTGCGGCTGCGCGGCGCCTACATCACCGCCGCCGTGCGTTGCGCCCCGCCCGCCAA
>JAKAUF010000157.1 GCA_021827785.1 Acidobacteriota bacterium
CAAATGGCGCGGCCCCCGCGAGCGGAGTGGGAACCGAGCAGCGGCTCAGCATCCTGCGGGCGTCACAACCCGGGCGGCCGAGTTGCCCGCTCCGCGCCTGCCGCCCCGGCTACCCTGGCTGCCGCCGCGCGGCCCTCTCCACTCTCCAACCGCTATCAATCTCGCTTCAGAGCAGACATCGGTTGCCCGCCGCTGCCCCGGGGCCGTGCAGGGGCAGCGGATCTTCCCCCGTGCAACCGGCACAACACCCGCCATTGTTCCGGCTTCTTAGCCTTCATGGGCGAGCTCGGCGCAATCCCGCTGCTGCCGGTGCAGCGTGGGTTTCCACCGCCTCGCCACATCCCGCCGCCCAAAACCGCACCCGGACCGGCCGCCCGATGCGAATAGGATTGGCGCTGGCGCTCGCTTCCTTGCTGCTCGCTGGCCCGGTAAGGGCACAACCCCAACCGACCACGGCGGAGTTGAAAGCCGAATATCTATACCAGTTCGCCCACTACCTCCGCTGGCCCCATCCCTTGCCCGCCGCTTTTACCATCTGCATGCTGGGCAACACCCCCTTCTGGCGCGTGCTGACCGGCGTGCTCGCGGATCAACGCATTGACCGTCGCCCCGTGGTCGTTCGCCGCTTGCTCCGCCCCTCTCAGGCCGCCGACTGCCAAATTGTCTTTGTCACCGTACCCACCCCGCGGCACCTGGCGGCCGCGCTGGCCCACCTCGATCAGGACCACGTGCTCACGGTCAGTGATCTCCAGGGCTTTTGCCATGAGGGCGGCGCGATTGAATTCCTCGTTCAGCACCGCCGCCTCCGCTTCATCGTCAATTTGGGCGCGACTGGCGCCGCCCAACTGCAGGTCAGTTCCGCCCTCTTGTCGGTCGCCGCCCAGGTTCTGCCCGGGGGCGGCCCGTGACCACCCGGCCCGCTCGCCCCGGGCGTTCCCTCGCCCAGCGCCTAACCTGGCTGACCGTCCTCATCACCGGCGCCGCCCTGCTCGCCGCCTGCGCCGCCTTCATCATCTACGACCGCGTCACCTACCGCGCCCTGCTCCTCCGTCATTTGGCCGTGCAGGCGCACATCATTGGCGAAAACAGCAGGTCCGCTTTGGTTTTCGGCGACCCCGAGTCCGCGGCGAAGACGCTGGCCACCCTCGCCGCCTCCCACGACATCCGTGCCGCCGGCGTCTACGACCGCGCCGGCCGGCTCTTCGCCTTCTATCGCCGCGACAATGCCCTGCCCCTGCCCAGCCAAGCGCCGGCGATGCCTACCTTCGGCCATCGCCGCTGGACCCAGCACAATCGCATCATCGTCACGCGGGTGATCGTTTTCAACGGCCTCCCCGTCGGCAGCATTCTTATCCGTTCCGATCTGCGCCAATTAATGCAACGCGAGCGCCATTATGTGGAGATCGCCGCGATCGTCTGGGCCGCGGCTCTGGCCGCCGCCTGGCTGTTTTCCGCCAGCGCGCGCCGTGCCTTCGTTCGCCCTATCGCCGCCTTGGCCGCGATCGCGGGACAAATCGCTCGCAGCGCCGATTACACCCTCCGCGCTCCGGACGTAACCAGCAGCGGGGAACTGGTGGAATTGGTCAACGCGTTCAACGCCATGGTCGCCGCGGTGCAAAGCCGGGACGCCGAATTGGCTCTGGCGCGGCAGCAGCTCGAACAGCGCGTCGCCGAGCGCACCGCGCAGCTGACCGTCGCGAATCGTGAGCTGGAGGCCTTCTCCTACTCCGTCTCCCATGATCTTCGCGCCCCGCTGCGCGGCATTGACGGGTTCAGCCTGGCGCTGCTGGAGGATTACGGCCCCCAATTGGACACCACCGCCCATAACTACCTTGAGCGCATCCGCGCCGCCACCCAACGCATGGGCATCCTGATTGATGACCTCCTACAACTGGCCCGCGTCTCCCGCACGGAGATGCGGATGGAGGATTGCGACCTCAGCGCTTTGGCCGAGAGCGTGATGGAGGATCTGCGCCGCTCCGCGCCGCGGCGCGCCGCCGAAATCACCATCGAACCCGGACTGCACGCTTGGGCCGATCCCACCCTCCTCCGCGTGGTGCTGGAAAATCTGCTGGGCAACGCTTGGAAGTTCACCGCGAAGCGCGCCGTCACCCAAATCGCCCTGCGGCGCCAAGACTCCTCTGGCGCGCCGGTATTCTCCGTGGCCGACAATGGCGCCGGCTTCGACCCGGCGCACGCCGGCCAGTTGTTTTCCCCGTTTCAGCGCCTGCACCCAGCGTCGGAGTTCCCCGGCACCGGCATCGGCCTGGCCACCGTGCAGCGCATCTTGCAGCGCCACGGCGGCCGCGCTTGGGCCGACGCCCAGCCCGGTCAGGGAGCAACCTTCTACTTCACCCTTCTCCCTGCGCCGGCGGAGGCCGCCGATCCCCCTCCCCAGGACGCCTAACGACTTCAGCTCAGGCCACGGTCCAGCCACGGCAGAGCATCCAATTGAACTCATGGCCAAAAAGACCATTTTGCTGGTGGAGGACAATCCCGACGACCGCGACCTCACCGTGCGGGCGCTCAAACGCCACCAATTGGGCGAAGACCTGGTCCTGGCCACCGACGGCGTGGAGGCGCTGGATTATCTCTTCGGGGAAGGCAGCTACGCCGGCCGCGACGCCAGCGTCTGCCCGCAGGTCGTGCTCCTGGACCTCAAGCTGCCCAAGCTGAGCGGCCTGGAAGTATTGCAGCGCCTCCGCGCCGATCCCCGCACCCGCCTGCTTCCGGTGGTCATCCTCACCACTTCCAACGAGGAAAAAGACCGCCTCCAGGGCTACCATCTTGGCGCCAACAGCTTCGTTCGCAAACCGGTGGATTTTGAAAAGTTCAGCGACGCGGTGCGCGAACTCGGCCTCTATTGGCTGGTGCGCAATGAGCCGCCGCCCCCTTGCAAATCGGACGGTCCCGGAGCCCACGGCCCCGGCACGCAGTAATCGGATTTACCCCCAAGCCGCCGCTATTGCTTGGCGCGGGCCCCAGCGCGGCTGCGCCGCGCGTCCCGCTTACGCGGCGGCTGGGCCGGGGATCCCAGCCCGCCCCAGCCCAGCCGACGCGTCGCTCCACCCCAACGCGCGCCGCTGCGCGTTGGGGACCCCGGATTCGGGGGCCGCGCCGCTTCGCTGGAGGGCGGGCCGCAACGATTGCCAGCGCGCCTGCGGCGCGGGGGAATTTCGCGGCCTTTCCGCGCCCGCTTTGCTCCCCGAGCAAATGGCGCGGCCCCCGCGACTGGCCCGGCCCCATCCGCCGGGCCATGGCCCGCTCAAACCACGGCTCCGCTATTCCCACTCGATTATTCCCACTCGATTATTCCCACTCGATTATTCCCACTCGATGGTGCCCGGCGGCTTGGATGTGATGTCGTACACCACCCGGTTCAGCCCCGGCACCTCATTCACGATCCGCGTCGAAATGGCCGCCAGCACCGCCGCCGGCAACCGCGCCCAATCCGCCGTCATGCCGTCTTCCGATTGCACCGCCCGCAGCACGCAGGCATGCCCATACGTGCGCTGGTCCCCCATCACCCCCACCGTCCGCACCGGCAGCAGCACCATGAACGATTGCCACAGCTGCTCATAGAGCCCTGCCCGCCGGATTTCCTCCAGCGCAATGGCGTCGGCGGCTTGCAACAGCGCCACCCGTTCCGCCGTGACCTCGCCCAGAATCCGCACCGCCAGTCCCGGCCCGGGAAACGGCTGCCGTTGGATCAGCTCCGCGGGCACGCCCAAATCCGCACCCACCCGCCGCACCTCGTCCTTGAACAAATCCCGTAGCGGCTCGATCAGCTTCAGCCGCATCGCCGCCGGCAGCCCGCCGACATTGTGATGGCTCTTGATCGTTGCCGATGGCCCGTGGACCGAAACCGATTCGATCACATCCGGGTACAGCGTCCCCTGCACCAAGTATTCGGCCTTGGCCCCGCCTGCCGCCAGCCGGTCCGCCTCCGCCTCGAACACCTCGATGAACAGGCGCCCGATGATCTTCCGCTTCTGCTCCGGGTCGGTCACCCCGGCCAATGCCGCCAGAAACTGTTGCGAGGCGTCCACCGCCACTAGCTTCAGCCCCAGCGCCTCCCGCAGCCGCGTCTGCACCTGGCTGAACTCGTTGCGCCGCAGCACCCCGTTGTTCACGAATACACAGGTCAGCCGGTCGCCGATCGCCCGATGGACCAAGGTCGCCGCAACCGTCGAATCCACCCCGCCGCTCAGCGCGCAAATCGCATGCCCGTTCTCCCCCACTGTTTCCCGAATCTGCGCCAACTGCCGTTCCACGAATGCCCGCGGCGTCCACTCCGCCCGCAGCCCGCAGATGGCGAACAGGAAGCTTCCCAGCAGAGCCGATCCGTTGGGCGTGTGCCGCACTTCGGGATGGAATTGCACGGCAAACAGCTTGCGGTGCGGGGCGGCGATCGCGGCGATCGCGCCGTCCCCGCCGTGGCCGGAGCGGGCGATGACCTGAAACCCCGGCGGCAACTCCAGCGCCTCATCGCCGTGGCTCATCCACACCGTCGCCTCGTCGCCCATGGCATCTAGCAGCGGCGAGGGCTCCAGTCGGCGCACGCGCGCCGCGCCATATTCCCGGTGATCCGCGTTCTTCACCTTTCCGCCCAGCGACAGCACCATCAGTTGCAGCCCATAGCAAATCCCCAGCACCGGCACGTGCCCGGCGAAGACTTCCGGCGCGCAGCGCGGCGCATCGGCGTCATACACCGAACTGGGCCCGCCGGAAAGGATGATTCCCGCCGGCCGTCGCGCCGCGATCTCCGCCCAGGAAGCGCGGAACGGCAGAATTTCGCTGAACACGTCCTGCTCGCGCACTCGCCGGGCGATCAGCTGCGTGTACTGCCCGCCGAAATCCAGAATGACGATGCCGGACGGCGCGGCCGAAGTTTCCGGCTGGCGCTGAGGTCGGGGTT
>JAKAUF010000265.1 GCA_021827785.1 Acidobacteriota bacterium
TCGGTCACCGCCAGCCAGTCCGCGCCCGCGGCGCGGCAAACTTGGGCGCATTCGATCAGCCCATGGCCGTAGGCATTGGCCTTGACCACCGCGCACAGCATCGGCGCCGCGCCGCCCGCCGCCCGCAAGCGGCGGCGAAACGTGCGCACGTTGCCCGCCAGCGCCGCGCGTGAAATCTCCGCCCAGTTCGGTCGCATCCGTTGGTATGGGTCTCCTGGTTACCGCCCGCCGCCGCGCCGGCCCGCCTAGCCCTCGTCCTCGCCGGTCTCCCCTTCGGCTAGATTCTCGAAGCGCGTGAAGTCCCGCAGGAAAGCCAAGCGCACCGTCCCCAGCGGGCCGTTGCGCTGCTTGCCGATAATAATCTCCGCCTTGCCCTGCAACTCCGGATTGCCCGGATCGTACATCTCGTCGCGGTGCACGAAGGCCACCAAATCCGCGTCCTGCTCGATGGCGCCCGATTCGCGCAGGTCGGAGAGGATCGGCCGCCGGTCGCCCTTGCGCTGTTCCGGCGCGCGGCTCAGCTGCGACAGCGCCACCACCGGCGCGTTCAATTCCTTCGCCAGTCCCTTCAGCGCCCGCGACATCGCGCCGATCTCCAGATTGCGGTTCTCGACCCGTCCCACCGAACTCATCAATTGCAGGTAATCCACGATCACCAAATCCAGGCCATGCTCCTTTTTCAGCCGCCGGCACTTCGCGCGGATCTGGCCAACGTCAATGCCGGAGGTCTCGTCAATAAAGATCGGCGCCTGCGCCAGCTTGGCCGCCGCCAGCGTCAGCTTCTGGATCTCCGCCCGGCCGAGAAAGCCCATGCGCAGGTAGTGGTTGTTGACCCGCGCCACCGAGCACAGCATGCGCAGCACCAGCTGCACCTTGCTCATCTCCAGGCTGAAGACGGCCACCGTCTTCTTGGCGCCCAGCGCCACGTTCTCGGCGATGTTCATGGCGAAGGCGGTCTTGCCCATGGAGGGCCGCGCGGCGATGACGATCAGCTCGCCCGGCTGGAGCCCGGCGGTGTTCTTGTCGAACTTTTCGTAGCCGGTTTGCAGGCCGGTCACTTCCTGGCCGTGCATGGCGTCCAGCCGCGCCAGCAGCGGCCCGGTGATCTCGCCCACCCCGGTCAGGCCCTCGCGCGCGCGGTCCTCGGCGATCTCGAAGATCATCTGCTCGGCGGCGTCCAGAATCTCCGCGCTCTCGCCGCTGCCGGTCAAGCAGCTCTCGGTGATGGCTTGCGCCGCCCCCAGCAGCCGGCGGCGGATGGCCCGGTCCTTGACGATGTTGGCGTAGTGCTCGATGTTGACGCTGCGCGGCAGGCCCTCGGTCAGCGTCACCAGGTAGGCGTGCCCGCCGATCGCCTCCAGCTTGCCCTGCCGCTCCAGCACCTCGCCCAGGGTGATGAAGTCAATCGGCCGGTTCGCCGCGCTCAGCTCACCCATCGCGCGGAAGATGGCGCGATGGCTCTCGGCGTGGAAGTCCTCGGTTTGCAGAATCTCCGCGGCGTAGTTGAACGCCATTCCGTCCAGCAGCACCGCCCCCAGCACCGAGCGCTCGGCCAGCAGGTGCGCGGGCAGGCCTTTTTCCGTGAGCAGATCGGCGGCGGACATCGCGGCTATTCACGATAGCAGAAGCCGCGCCGCCGGGCGCCGGCTCAATCCGATTCCCACCAATTCACAGCCGCCGCCCCGTCCCGCACAGGACTTGCACAACCGCTCCACAGTTTTTCCACCGTTTTTTCCACTCCGCCGGCCAGCACAACGCGCGGCTACCGGCTACAATGGAGATTACGGCTAGATGATTCCCGTCCTCACCTACAGTTGGCACTTCGTCGGCATCCTGTTCGCCGCGGCGTGTTTCGCCGGTTTTTTTGGCGCCCTGCTGGGCGTCGGCGGCGGCATCATCATCGTGCCGGCGATGGTGCTCATCTCCCACCTGCCCATTAAAATCGCCGTCGCCGCCAGCCTGGTTTCGGTCATCGCCACCTCCAACGCCGGCGGCTCGGCCTATGTCGAGCAGCACATCACCAATCTCCGGCTGGGGATGTTTCTGGAGATCGCCACCACCTTGGGCGCGCTCAGCGGCAGCATCCTCGCCTTGTTCTTGCAGGATTGGCTGATGCTGTTCATCTTCGCCGCCTTGCTGGCCTACATGGGTTACGCCAGCTTCGTCACCCGCCGCACGGACACCGAGCGCATCACCACGGACAGCTTCCGCCTGGCCAAGCCCGACCGCTTGGCGCGCTATCTCAGCCTGCGCGGTGTTTATCATGACGAACACGAAAACAAGAACGTCGAGTATGTCGTCACCGGTACTCCGGTGGGCTTGGGCGTTTCCTATCTAGCCGGCATCACCTCCGGCTTGTTGGGCGTCGGCGGCGGGGTGCTGAAGGTCAGCGCCATGAACCAGTCCATGAACGTGCCCATGAAGGTCGCGGTGGGCACCAGCAAGATGATGATCGGCGTCACCGCCGCGGTCGGCGCCATCATCTTTTTCCTCGCCGGCCTGGTGCATTTTCCCGTCGTCGCGCCGGTGGCCATCGGCACCACGCTGGGCGCCACCGTCGGCACCATGGTCATGAACAAACTGCCCAGCACGCTGCTGAAATGGATTTTCGCGGCGCTGATGGCCTACCTGGCATACAGCATGGTCGCCAAGGGCCTGGCGCTGCATTTCGGCGTGCACTGGCCGCAGCTGGGCTAACTGCCACCGGACTCCCCCATGCCGCCGCGCGCCACGAACTCCGCTTCCCACGGCAAGCATGTGCTGCCGCCGCCGCAAGCGGGCGAAGCCGCGGCCAATGTCTATGCAGCGGTTTATGAGGTGCTGCTGGGGGGCATGTACGTCAGCACGACGCTTTACATCATTGGCACGTTGCTGGCGTTGTTCCAGCATGTGCGCGTGCCGCTGACCGTGGCCTGGGTCAAGCACCAGATGGAGTGGCACGTCTTCTGGCATGGCTTGACGCATTTCCGTGCCGAGGCGATTTTGCTGCTGGCCACGGTGGTGCTGATCCTGACTCCGGTTTCCCGCGTCGTTCTTTCCATCTACGCTTTTTGGGTGGATCACGACCGCCGCTACGTCGGCGTCACATCCATAGTCTTCGGCGTCATCGTGCTGACCGTCATTTTGTCCCGCTTCGCCCACCTGCATTAGGCGACGAGACGTCCCCGCGCGCGTTAGCCGCGCCGCCTAGGCGGGCGTGGCGGCGCTGGGAGCCGGGGCGCCGATCTGGTCGAGGGCGTGCTCGAAATCGGCGAGCAGATCGGCGGCGTCCTCGATGCCGATGGACAGGCGCACCAAACCATCGGTGACGCCGGCTTGCGCGAAGGCCTCCGGCGTGAAGCCGGAATGCGTGGTGGTCATCGGATGGCAGGCCAGCGTCTCCACCCCGCCCAGCGACACCGCGTCGCGGGCAATGCGCACGGAGCGGAGGAAGTCGAAGGCAGCCGCCTTCCCGCCCCGCGCCTCGAAGCTGATCATGGCGCCCGGCGCGTCGCATTGCCCGCGATAGATCTTGACCTGCTCGGGGGAACGAAACAGCGTCGGATAGTGCACATGGGCCACCGCCGGATGGCGCGCCAGCGCCTGCGCGATGACCTGGGCATTCTCGCAGGCGCGGGTCATGCGCAGATGCACGGTGGGCAGATGGCCGTCGAGCATCCAGCATTCGTCGGGTTGCAGGATATTGCCCAACAGGCTGCGCAGCGACTTGATGCGCGTGATCAGCTCCGGGTCGGCGGCGATGGCCATGCCCCCGATCAGGTCGCTGAATCCGGACAAATACTTGGTGGCCGAGTACAGGCACAGATCCGCGCCGCAGGGCAAGGGATGCTGAAACGTCGGCCCCAGCAGCGTGTTGTCCACCATCAGCACCGGCTTGGGAGCGCGCCGTCCCGCCGCCGCGGCGGCGGCGTGAATATCGGTCATCACCAAGGTGGGATTGGCCGGCGTCTCCAGCAGGATCACCGCCAAATCCGGGGTGTCGGCGATGGCTTGGGTCAAGGCGGCGGTGTCGCCGGCGGCGACGGCCCGGCCGCGCACGCCGAGCGGCGCCAGGACATCCTCAATGAAGTGCTGGGTGCCGCCGTAGATCGGCACGGTGTAGATCATCGCTTGGCCCGGCTTGGCGAAAGTCAGCAGCGCCGTGGTGATCGCCGCCATGCCGGAGTTGAACACCAGCGCCCGCGAGGCTCCTGCCTCCAGCGGCACCACCTGGTCTTCCAAGATTTCAGCATTGGGATGATTGAGGCGGGAATAGATCAGCTCGGGCTGTTCGCCGGGCAGGGGCTGGGCGCGGCCCGAGGCCAAGGCGAAGGCCCGCTCGGCCGCCTCGGGGCTGGAGAACACGTAGGTCGAGCTGCGGAATACCGCGGGGCGGGCGGAGCCGACCGAGAGCCGGGGATCGAAGCCCCGGGTCAGCACCTGCGTCGGCGGGCGCAAATGGTCATGGTTGTCGGCGCCGCGCGGCGCGGAGGATTTTCCGCTGTTTTTACTCATGCTCGGAGTTTACCGCCGTTCAGAATTGCGCCGCCGTCCGAACGGTCAGCCCCGCCGCCGCCGCGGCGAATACGAGAGCGCCGTCTGGGAGTTCGAGCGCGGCGAGGCGCCCCTACTTGGGCGCCATTGGTGCGCGGCCATATGCACCCGCCGTCCCCGGAAGCGCACGCCCTCCCGCTGCAAGCGCAGGCGCTGTTCCCAGCCGGCCTCGCCCGGCAAGGCGATGCGCCCGCCGGCGGCGACCACGCGATGCCAGGGCAGGCCCAGGCCCGCGCGCAGCGCCCGCGCCACCTGCCGCGCCGCGCCGGGATGGCCGGCCCAGGCGGCGATTTGCCCATAGGCCGCGACGCGGCCGGGCGGAATGCGCCGGATGATGGCGCGAATACGGGCGTCGCGCTCGCCAGCCCGAACGCGGGCGTCGC
>JAKAUF010000074.1 GCA_021827785.1 Acidobacteriota bacterium
GCAATGGCGGGGGCGGCACGGCGCGGACTCCGGCGCCGGAGCGGGCGTGCCGTATCGGCAAGCTGCATGCCTATTGGGATGCGTGCTTAGCGCCGCTGGAAGCGGCGGGCGGGAGTGGACGCCGTGGCGGATTGAATGACGACGTGCCGCTGCGGCCCGATGCCCTCACTGGCGGTGTGGATGCCTTGGGTGCCGCGCAGGGCCATATGGATGACCCGCCGCTCGCGGCTGTTCATCGGTCCAAAGGCATACGGCAGGCCGGTCTTTACCACCCGTTGCGCCGCCAATTCGGCGGCCTGGCGCAGCTCGTCAATGCGCAGCATGCGGCGGTTTTGACAGTCAAAAATCAGGCGCTCATGCTCGTCGCCGGAGAGGCGCAAGGCCTCATGGGCCAAATGCTCGAAGGCGCGCAGCAACTCGCCGCCGTTGGCCAGCAGCAGGTCGGAGTCTGGGCCCTCCAAATCCACCAGCAAGTCAGGATTTTCAAATTCGCGGTTGGCTTCGGGATGCGGCACCAGGCGATAGCTGAGACGAAATCCGCCTTTTTGGATCAGCAAATCCAGGATTTCCCGCAGCCGCGGCTCGATTTGTTCGATGGCGTCCATGGTGTAGTCGCTAATGCCGCAGTTTACCCATATTGGCGGGCGCGACGCGAGCCTTGACCGGCTTGCCGTCGGCATCCAACTTCGGCTCCTTGTCCTTGCCCTTGGGCTTGCCGGGCGTAAAGCCAAAGTGCTTGTTGATGATCAATTGCTGGCCGACGCTGATCAGGTTGCTGGTCAGATAGTAGACGTTGACGCCAGACGGCAGGAAGAAAAAGATGTAGCCCAGGCCCAAGGGCATGATCCACTTCATCAAGCGCATTTGCCGCGGGTCGGCGCCGGGCGTCATGGGCATCAAGCTCATGGTCCAGAACTGCGAGATCACCAGGATGATGGGCAGGATGTAATACGGATCCATGGCCGAGAGGTCATGGATATAACCGATCCAGGGGGCGTGGCGCAGCTCGATGGCCACTTCCAGCACTTCGTAAAAGCCCCAAATCAGGATCACCGGCAGCAGCATGGGCAGGCAGCCGCCCAGCGGATTGACGCCGTTTTCCTGGTAGACCTTCATGATCTCCTGCTGCACGCCCTGCCTTCGCGGGTCGCGCAGCGGAAACTTCTTCATCTTGTCGTTCAGCGCCTTGATCTTGGGCGCCAGCGCGGCCATCTTGATCGAGGTCTTCTGCGCCTTCCAGCGGAAGGGAAACATCACCATGGTGATGACGAAGGTGATGAAGATGATGACCCAGCCGTAGTTATGGATCCAATGGTGATAGGTCCAGGTCATCCACAGGAAAATGGGGTGCGCCAGGAAGCCGAACACGCCGAAATCCACCAGTTCGCCGAGCCGCGGATTGATGGATTTGAGCAGCGAAATCCGCTTGGGCCCGACGAACAGGTGAAATTGGTCCACCGCGCCGGTGCTGAAAGCCAAGCCCGCCACCGGCTCCGGCTTGGCGCCGGATTGGGACCGGAAATCGGATTGCAGCGTCGTCAGGGTCTGGCTGCCCGAGTGGGTGGGCAGGAACGCGGTGGCGAAGTACAAATCCTGCAAACCAGCGAAGGCGAACCGGCCGTGAATGCGGTCTCCATTGGAGATCTTCGCGGATGCCGTGGTGGTCAGCTTTCCGCCGCTCGGCGCCTGGAACAGTTGCAGCTGGGTTTGGTGGTGCGGCGCGGTGTAGTCGCCGAAGTCGCCCGGCCACGCAATCGCGGCGCCGGCCACGGGCGCGCCATCGCGCGTCACGCGGGCACGGACGTCCACGACGTAGCCGCGGCGGAAGGTCAGCTGTTTGCTGGCCGCCAGCGTGCCGTTCGACCAAGTGAACCGCACCGCCGTTTCGCCGCTCTTGGGATGGGACTCGGTCACGGCGTACAACGCCTGCGCCAAGGTGGCGTTCACGCTGGGATCGGGCGTGCGGAAGGCCAGCGGGTAGCCGTGCTCCGCGCCGAATTTGCCGTTCACCACATTCAGCGGATGGCCTTCGTTGTCGGTGTACTGGCTGAGAATCCAGCGGGTGGCGACGGCGCCGCGGTTGCTGAGGGTCACCGCGAAGACCGGGGTATGCACCGTCCACTGCCGCGCCGAGCGGGCGGCGATGGCATGGGCCGGCGGCGGCGGCAGATGGGCCGGCTTGGCGCTGGGCGGCGGAACGGCCGCAAGCGGAGCGGCGGCGGGCGCCCCATGGGCGCTCTGCGCGGTTTTCGCCGCCGGCGCGGGAGTGGCCGCGCGCCGCTCCATCATCGGCAAGAAAATCAGGAAAACCAGGGCGGAAAGCACCAGGGCGAGAATTAGCCGGCGCTCAAGGTTGGGATCGGGATTGGTCAAGGCGATAGCCGTCTAGGAGCGGATTGGCAAACTGTCGCGGACGGCGCTCGGCAGCGCGGCGGCACGGCGTTTCCGCGCCGCCGGCGCGCGCTTAGCGCACGGGATCGTAGCCGCCGGCATGAAAGGGGTGACACCGGCTCAAGCGCCGCGCCGCCATCCACAGGCCCCGCGCCGCGCCATACCGCTCCACCGCCTCAATGGCGTACTGACTGCAAGTCGGGGTGTAGCGGCATGCGGGCGGCAACCAGGGGGAGATGGCGAGCTGGTAGCCCCGCAACACGCCCCGCACGATTTGACCCGCCCACGCCTTCATACCCTGCCTCATCTCATATTCTGCCCTACAGTTGCGGTTCCGCCACGGTCCAACCAACGTAAACACTCCCTCCACTCTGCTTCCAGATGCGGGAAGGACGCTCGCGCCACCGTGGGCCGAGGCTGAATGACCAAATCCCATCCCGCCGACAACTCCGCCCAATGCGCTCGCGCCAGGGCGCGCAAACGGCGGCGGATGCGGTTGCGTAACGGGGCCACGCCCAATCGCCGCGGGGTGGTAAGACCCAAGCGGGACATGGCGGCGGAATCCGGGCGGCGGAAGGCGAACAGCGTCCAGTAGGGGCCGTTGCGGCGGCGGCCGTGGCGGTAGGCGGCGCGAAACTCAGCGGGGTGGTGCAGGCGCCGGCCCGGCGGGAACCGCGGCGCGGACGGCGAGTTGGGACCGCGGTCGCTAATCCCGGTAGCCTGGGCTGACCGCCACGCGATGGCGGCCCTTGGCGCGCCGCCGGGCCAGCACCGCCTGCCCTCCCTTGGTGCGCATGCGGGAACGAAAACCGTGGGTCTTGGCGCGGTGGCGGCGGTTCGGCTGGAAAGTACGCTTCGGCATAATGGCTTTGGGGGTCCGCCCCCAACTGCCGGGCGCGGGTAAGCCGGGCGGCAAACGCCGGGCTTCGGTTGATTATACGCGGACTGCGCGCTTTGGGGCAACGGCGCGCGGCCGGGCCGCGGCGCCGGCGGGCGATGGTCTAGGCACATTCCGGCGCATTTGTCACGCGGCCGCGCCGGGCGCAAGATGGGACGATTCCGATTGGGGGTTGAAAAAAAACCCGCGGAAAGGTAAAACAACAAACCTCCCTGCATTTTCCACGGCGGCATCGGAATGAGGCGGAGAGAGGGCCCGCGCTGCGGCGGGCTTTTCCAGTGAAACACGGCAAGTCATGGCGGAATCCGGCGAAAAAACGGTAACGGCCTGGGAGGCGATCCTGGGCGAAATGAAAAAAGAAGTGCCCGCGCGCAGCTTCCACATTTGGCTGCGGCCCACCCGGCAGGACCGTTTGGCGGACGGAACCCTGTACGTGACGGTGCCGGGCGCGGATTTTCAACGGGCCGGAGAACGGTTCGGCCCGCAGATCGAACGCGCCATCCGGGGGCTGCACTTGGAGAGCGAGATTCAAGCCGTAAAGTTCGTGGCCGGCGGCGCGAGCGCCGCCCCCAGCCCGGCCGCGCCGCCGGCGGAAGCGCCGCGGCAGCAGCGTCTCGATTTCGAATCCACCAGTAATTCGCTGAACCCGCGCTATACCTTCGATACCTTCGTCGTGGGCGCGGCCAATCAATTCGCGCATGCCGCCGCCAAGGCCGCGGCCAACCGCCCGGGCAAGGCCTACAATCCCCTTTTCCTGTATGGCGGCGTGGGCATGGGCAAGACCCACCTGATGCAGGCGGTGGGCCATCAAGCCCGGACCAGCGATCCCCGCCTGCGGGTCGAGTACGTGACCGCCGAGCGCTTCGTCAACGACATGATCGCGGCGCTGATGAACAACCAGATGCTGGCGTTTCGCGACCGCTATCGCGGCGTGGATGTGCTGCTGATTGACGATATTCAATTCATCGCCAACAAAGAGCGGATGCAGGAGGAGTTCTTCCACACCTTCAACGCGCTGCACGCGGCGGAAAAGCAGGTGGTCATTTCCAGCGACCGCCCGCCGCGGGAACTGCCGCAGCTGGAGGAACGCCTGCGTTCGCGCTTTGAGAGCGGATTGATTACCGATCTCCAGCCGCCGGACCTGGAAACGCGCATCGCCATTTTGACGAAAAAGGCGGCCGCGGAGCGGGCCGCCCATCCCCAGACGCCGGAACTGACGCCGGAGATCGCGGAGTTCATCGCCGGCAAGATCAAGAGCAACGTCCGGGAATTGGAGGGCGCGCTGGTGCGCCTGCTGGCCTACTGTTCGCTGAAAAGCCTGCCGATGACGCCGTCCGTGGCGCAAGAGGCGCTGCGGCATCTGATTGACGAACAGCGGCGCAAGGTGGACATTGAAGGCATCGCCAAAGTGGTGGCGGAGCATTTCTCCTTGCGGGTGGCGGATTTGAAGGCGCGCAACAACTCCCAGCCGATCGTCTATCCGCGCCAAATCGGGATGTATCTGGCCAAGAAATACACCGGCGCCTCGCTGCCGGAGATCGCCCGTTTCTACGGCGGCAAGCATCACTCCACGGTGATCCACTCCATCCGTAAGATCGAAGCTGCCCGGCAGCAAGATGGCGAGTTGGAACGGCTGCTGGGATTGCTGGGCGACAAGCTGAGCTAGCGCTCCGCCGGTCCCACCGCGGCCCGGGGCTTTCGCGCCGCCGCGGAGGGGCGGCGCGGTTTGCGCGCCGTGGCGTGCGGCGGCGCCAAGGCCGCCGCGGCGCCGCCGCGCCCCGTCCGCGGCGGCGGCAGGAGCAGGGGAACGGGCGGCAGAATCACGATGTCCACGTGGCGATTTAGCCGCCGCCCGGCGGCGGTGGCGTTGTTGGCGATCGGATGATATTTGCCGTAGCCGGCGGCGGATAGACGCTGGGGCGGAAAATGAAAACGGCGAATGAATAACTCGACCAGTCCCACCGCCCGCGCCGTCGAAAGCGCCCAGTTGGAATGGAATTGGGCGTTGTGAATCGGCACGTTATCGGTAAAGCCCTCGAAACGCACCGCATTGCGGCGCCGCCGGAGGATCCGGGCGATGCTCGCGAGCGGTGCGATGGCGCCCGGCAGGAGCGCGGCGGAGCCGCTGGCATAGAATCCCGCTTCCTGCAAACTGACCACCACCCCGGCGCGGCGCACCGTGACGCTGACTTCATGATCGGCCAACTGCGGACGCAGCGCGATGCGCATCTGCGCCGCCAGCGCCTCAAGTTCGTGCTTCCGCGCCTCGGCGGCGAGTTGGCGCCAGGCGCCGGGGGTGGGCGGCGCGGCCGCGGCGGGCAGGCCCTCCGCGGCCAGGGCCGGCGGTCCGGCGGTGGCGAGCGATGGGGTGCGGCTCAGGTCGGGCTGCGCCGAGGAGGGCGCGAAGAGGGCCAGGCGCTGGAATGCCGCCTGGATGGCGGCGGCCATTTGCCGCGTGCGCGCGGTATTGGATTGGGAACTCGCGAACAGCACGACGAAGAAGGCGAACAGCAGGGTGACAAAGTCGGCGTAGCTGACCAGCCACCGTTCGTGACTGGGGCCGTGCTCGCCGCCCCTTTTTCGCCGGCCGCCGCGCCTCATCCCGCCGCCTGACTGGGCGCGCCGGCCATGTTCGGCGCCTCGGCCGCCTCTGGGTCCTTCGCGGCGGGGGCCTTGCTCTCCGCGCCGCAATAGGCCCGGAGTTTGGTTTCCAGCATGCGAGGGTTCATGCCCTCCAAAATGGACAGGGTGCCCTCGAGAACCATCTCCCGCGCCTTCGCGGCGTCGTCGGCGTAATGCTTCAGCTTGCCGGCCACGGGCAGGTAGAACAGGTTGGCGGAGGCAACGCCGTAGATGGTGGCGACGAAGGCGACGGCAATGCCCCGTCCGACCTCGTTGATGTTGTTCAGGTGCTGCATCACCTCGATGAGGCCGAGCACGGCGCCCAAGATGCCGACCGTCGGCGCATAGCCCCCAGCGGCCTCGAAGACCTTGGGGACGCGCTCGGCGCGCTCGGCGAGGTTGTCAATTTCCAGCTCCATGATGCCGCGCAGATCTTGAGAGTCGGTGCCGTCAATGGCCAGCATCAGCGCCTTTTGGAGGAACGGATCATTGACCGCGCCCAGGTCGGCGTCGAGGGAAACAATGCCCAGTTTGCGGGCCTTTTGCGCGAAGGCGAGGATCTGCTCCAATTGCTTTTCGAGATGCTCGCCGGCGGGTACAAACACGCTGGGCAGCGCGCGGAACGCGGTGAGGACCGTGGCCATGGGGAACTGCAGCAGGATCGCGCCCAGGGTGCCGCCAAACACGATTAGGGCGGCGCTGGGCTGCACGATCTGCATGATCTTGCCGCCGTCAATGGTCATGCCGCCGAGGACGCCCCCGATGGCGACCAGAATCCCCAGCCAGCTACTCTTTTCCATTAGTCCCGCGCTCCACAGGGTTGGGGCTCCGCGGCCGTGGCGGCGCGGCCAAGGGCCGGCCAGATCTCCCGACGAAAGGCGACGATGCGGGCGACGACCTCGTCCACCGTCTCCAGCACCAGCACGCGCTCTCCGTTCATGAGGGTGACGGTGGTGTCCGGCGCGCTCTCGACGAACTTAATCGCGTCGCTATTGACCATGAAGGTCTGGCGATTGAATCGGGTGAGGCGGATCATCGCGGCAGGCCTTAGGGCGTAGTGTTTTGCAGCGACTCTTTCCAAGCGCGCAGTTGGACCAACTTGCCGTTCGCCTGGCGGAGCTGGGCGCGGCGGGCCAGCAGTGCGGCTTGCCGCGCGGAAAGTTCGGCGCGTAACGCCTGTAACTGGCGGTAGTACCGCTCCACCTCGCGATCCATCGCGGCGTCGGTCCGCCGCGCGGCGCAGAGCGGCGCGAGCGCGTCCATCGCCGTCAGCCGCGCGCGCAATTCCCCCCAACTCGCTTCGCTCGGCATGTCGAGCCAGGCCGTCACGGCGGCGTTGGCCGCACGCAGTTCCGCCAGCAGCTCGTTGGGCGCGATGGCGGCGGGCGCCATCACGCCCGCCAGGCGGGAACTCCCGCGGCGACGGCGGCGGGCGCGAACCGGGGGGGCGCGGCGGGCGCCCCGGCCGCCGCCGAGCCCCGGGCCTCGTCCCGTTCCACCGCCCGCCAGGCCTCTCGCAGGCCGGCGAATTGGGTCTCCAACTCGGCGAACATGGCCGGTGAATTCTTCACCCCGGCTTCAAAGATCCGGGTAGCGGCGACCGCGTAGAACTGCCGCAGCGTCGCGGCGACCTGGCCGCCCCGTTCGCCGTCCAGCGTCCTGTCCAGATAGGCGATGATGTCCAGCGCCCGGTTGGCATGTTCCACGCGGCGGGGAATATCGTTGCGCTGCGCCGCCTCCATGGCCAGGCGCAGGCAGGTCACCACGCCTTCATAGAGCATCCCGACCAAGCCGGCCGGGGTGGCGCTTTCCACCGCCATGCGCCGGTACTGTTCACGCGCCGTTTCCCGCATCGTATCTCCCCTTTGCGATCCCTGTTCCGATTCGTCTGAGCCGCGACACCGCCGGACGGGTTTAGCCGCCCGAGGTGGAACCGCCGGACGACACGCTCCCCAGTGAGCCCATCTGCCCGCTGATCTGCTGCAACAGCAGCGGCAGCGTCTGCAGGCTGGCATTCACCTGGCTGTATTCCTGCGTCAACTGCTGCTGCTGCACCGCCAACTGCGCGTTGATTTGGTTGATTTGGCTGGTGAGGTCGGTCTGTTGCGTCTGGAGGTTATTCAACTCCACGTTCAACGGCCCGGTGGACGGGTCGGTAAGCTGGCTCAGCGTCGTGGTCAGGTTGGCGCCGAAGGTGCCCGTGGCGCCCTGGAAGAAGTTCTGCACCGCGGCGAAGTTCGAGCTGAGGGCCGATTGCAGCGTGGTGTTGTTGACCGCCAGCGTGCCATCGGTGTTGACGGTGATTCCCAGCGAAGACAGGCTGGTGATGCCGTTGTTGCCGCTCATCGTGTAATTCGCGGCGTAGAGCAGCTGGCTTTGCAGCAGGGACAATCCGGGGTCGGCTTGCAGCGGCTGCGCCTGGACGGTGGTATTGCCCGCGGCGTCGGTGCCCGTGGTGACGCTGAACTGCTGGTTGATGTCTCCAATTACCGTGTTGTACGCGGAAACGAAGCTGTTGATGGCCGTGGTCGCGGCGCTGGTATCCCCGCCGACGGTCACGGTGGCGGGTGACGCCGAGGTTCCCGTCAACGAAAGCGTCACGCCCGGAATGGCGCCGGTCACGGTGTTGCTGCTGCTGCTGATGCCGATGCCGTCCACGGTCAGCGCGGCGTTGGTTCCCGCCTGGGTTTGCGTGAACGTCAGGCCGGTGGTGTTGCTGGCGACGGTGATGTTGCCCGGCGTGCCGGTGGTGTTGCTCAGCAGGGCCAGACAGGATCCGTTGGCGTCGGTGATGACGCTGGCGGTGACGCCCAGGCCCGCTTGGTTAATGGTGCTGGCCAGGCCGCTGAGGGTGTCATTCGCGCTGGTGACAGTGACGGTTTGCGCCGTTCCCGAGCCGACCTGAATGGTGAACGAGCCGGTCCCAAACGTGGTGCTGGAACTGGCCAGCGCATTGGTGTCGTAGGAGGAGGTAGTGGCCAGGGCGGAGACGGAGATCTGGTGATTGCCGGCGGTAGCCGTACTATCCGCAGTTGCGGTGACGACGCCGCTGTTGGACGAGGTCGCGGCCATCCCGCTGAGGCCGCCGGCAAGGCTGGTCAGGTTCTGGAAGGCGGTCTGCAGCGAATTGAGATCGGAGTTGATGCTGGTCAGCGCGCTGGACTCGGTGTTGAGCTGATTCTGCTCGGTCAGCAGGCTCGATGCGGGCAGTTCCAGCACCTGCATGGTCGCTTGCACCATTTGCTGCACGTTGAAGCCCATGCTGGACCCATAGATCAGGTTTTGGGTGTTGATGGTGGGGAGGCTGATGGATCCCATATGCGCTACCGGTGTTGCCGCATTCCGATCGGGGAAGTAAGAAACGGCGGGGGCGCCCGCTGGACGCCCCGCGCCGCAGAGCTAGCGACGGCCGCTAGGGAATGAGCTTCAGGACCAACTGTTGCGCCGCGTTGGCCTGGCTGAGCGCCGAAATGCCGGTCTCGGCCAGGATCTGCTGCTGCGACATCTGCCCCACCACGGCCGGGATGTTCGCCGCCATGATGCTGTTTTCCGCCGCGGTGACGTTCTGGATCTGCGTGTTCATGACGTTCGTGGCGTCTTGCAGCCGGTTGACCGAAGCGCCGACCGTGCCCCGGTTCGTATCCACCGTGTTGATCGCCGAAGTGATCGCCGTCAGCGCGGACTGCGCGCTGGCCTGGGTCGAAAGACTCGCCGTGTCCAGGCCCAACGAAGTGGAGCTGAGCACGCCGGTGGTGACGGAAACGGTGTTGACGCCGCCGCTGGTGCCGTCGCTCATGAAGATGGTGGTCGCCGAGGAACTGAACACGGCGTTGCCGTTGTAGGTGGTGCTGGAGCCGATGCTGTTCACTTCGGCCATCAACTGCGTGAACTGGTTGTTCAACGCCGTCAACTGGGTGGAGCTTTCGGTGCCGTTGGAGGCTTCGGTGGCCAGGGTCACCGCGCTGTTCAGGATGTTGTTGACCTGCCCCAGGGCGCCATCGGCGATTTGCAGCAAGCCGATGCCGGTGCTGGCGTTCTGCACGGACTGGCTCAGCGCCAGCTCATTGGCGTGCAATCCGTTGGCGATGGACAGGCCGGCGGGATCGTTGGCGCCGCTGTTGATGCGCGCACCGGTCGAAAGCTCGGTTAGAGAATTCTGCAGGTTGTTCTGGTTGACGTTGATTTGGTTCTCCGCGGTGAGCGCGGGGATGTTGTACAGCAAGCTAAGCGAACCCATGTCTGTTTGTTCCCCTTGAAATCTGGATCCCGCCCACGCGGGAGCCGGTATTTTTGACTACACCGCTGTTATCGGCAACGCGACCGGGGGGTTTAGGCCGGAGGCCTAGGTTTTTGGGACAGGGCGTGGGCCAGGTGGGGCTGCACTTCCGACCAGGCAGCTTGCAGGCCCGGATCCGCGGGAAACCGGTCGAGGCCCTGCTGAATCAGACGGGCTGCTTCCGGCCATTGCTGTTCATGGGCGCGGAGGCTGGCGGCGCGCATATAGGGCAGGGGATGGCTCGCCGGTGACCGCGCGAGCCAGAGCTCCGCGGCTTCGGCCGCCGCCTGAGCCTGCCCCAGCCAGGCCAGCGCGGTCACGAGGCGGCCGTGGACCTCGACATTGTCCGGCTCCGCGCGCTGGGCGCGGCGCAGCCGCTTCAACCCGGCTTCGGCGTCGCCGCCGCGAATCTCGCAGAGCGCCAACTGGCTGGCAAAGGTCGCCGAATCCGGCTGTCCCTTCAGCGCGCGGCGGAAGCAATGGCCGGCGGCGGCAAACTCACCGAGCGCATAGGACGCCTCGCCGGCCGCCGCTTCAAAATACGCCCCGCCCAGCCCTCCCTCGCGCGCGCGGGCAAAGGCGGCCAACGCTTCCCGCGGGCGGCCCAGGCGCAACTGCGCCAGCCCTTGGTAGTACCAAGCCAGCCAGAAGGTGGGAGCAATCTGGCAGGCGCGGGCAAACAGTTGCAGGGCTTCCGCGGCGTTGCCGAAATGCTCCAACTCCTCCGCGCCGAGCTCCAGATACGAGCGCGGATCATCGGGACGCTCGGCCAGCTTTTGCCGGCCCAGTTCCCGATAGAGAACGTCCTTGCGGCGGCGGGTTTCGGGGTTTTCGGTGAAGGTGAAGTGATGCACGATGAAGCACGGCGGCCCCACCTGGCCGCACAACTGCTCGATGCAACGGGCGGTGGTCTCATGCACCCGGCCGACGAAATAGATGTCGGGGCGGCGGCGGAAGAACAGGGCGTTTTCGTGCTCCACGTACGCGGGATACGGCCGCGCCTCTTCGATGCGGTGGTCGTTGGGTTTGGCCGCGGCGGCATACATGTGGACGCGCGCCGAAAGGACATAATTGCGAATGCTGGCCTGGTAGCCGAGCGGCCCAGACTGGTTGGCCATCAGTCCGCGCAGAATGGGACCGGCGGCTGGGTCCAGCCGCTGGTCGGCATCCAACGACACGATCCAATCCGCCCGGCACTCGGCCAAGGCGGCGTTGCGGGCGGCGGCGAAATCATTGTCCCAGGGAATCGCGATTACGCGCGCCCCGTGTTGCCGGGCAATGGCGATGCTGCCGTCGGTGGAACCGGTGTCGGCGATAACGATCTCGTCCGCCACGCCGCGCACGCTCGCCAGACAGTTCGGCAAATCGGCCGCCGCGTTCCGCATGATCATGGAAAGCGCGACGGTCGGGCTCATTGCACGCCTCCCACCGCGGCCATAGCGGGCCGCGGCCGGGCCGCCGCCGCGGGCGGCTTTTGGTCCCAAGCGGCGAGCAGGCTTTCATAGACATAAAACCAATGGATGGGCAGCAGCGCTTGGGCAAACTGCGCCACCACCACCTCGGCCGCGGTTTGATTGCCCATCCAGCGGGAGAAGAAGGGCCGGAAATCAATCTCATCAAAGGCGGCGATGGCGCGCAGCGATTCGGCGATCCGCGGGCCATGCTGCTCCATCCAGGAACGCATGGCTTGGCGGGCGGCGTCGTCCAGGCGGCCCAACAATGTCGGCCCGCCCGCCAGCAACCGCGGATGTTTGCGGTAGAGGCGGAGGTTCGCCGGGCCATACCGCCGCGCCCGGGCGACGAAATCCGCGCTGGTGAACGGGCCGTGGTCATGGATGGCGCCCGCGGCGGCTTCATAGATGACGCCCCAGCCGCGCTCTTGCAGCCGGGCGCCGAGTTCGGTGTCCTCGGCCACGGCAAAAGCCGCGTCAAAATTTCCCGCCGCCAGCACGGCCGTGCGGGGCAGGGAGATATTGCAGGTCATGAAGCCGACATAATTCAGCTCGGCGCCGGGAGCCAGCGCGGGCTGCAAGAACAAAATCGGCTGCGCCGCCAAGGCGCAGGTGAGCGCCCGGCCGCGGGCGGCATCGGGATAGCGAAAATCGCCCAGCACGGCCAGCCGCCGCGCGTCACCGCGGGGCCCAGCCTCCAGATGCGTGGCCAGCAGGTCGGGAGCGGCGATGGTGTCGTCGTTGATCAGCAGCAATCGCTCGCCGCGCGCCAACGACACGCCGTGGCGGCGGGCGGCGCCGGCGCCGGCGTTGGGCTGGGTGCCGAAACGGAAGGGAAACGGCGCGTGGAACGCGCGGCAGAAGCCGGCGGTGTCATCGCTGGAGCCGTCATCCACGACGATGACTTCAAACGCGTCCGGAGGCAGCGTTTGCGCGCCCAATGCTTGCAGGCACCTTTCCAGCGTGGCCCGGCGGTTGTGGGTGGGAATGATGACGCTGATCGCGGGAGCGCGGAGGGCGCCACGGCGGCTGCGATGGCGCATCGCCGCGTCGGCCGGAGCCGCCGGGGCGACCGGCGCTTCCCGCTCCCGCCGCGCGATCCGGTCCAGCAGTGCTTGGATCCGCGGCAGCAGCGGATTGGCTGGGTGGCGCGCCAGGTTCAGCGCGTGCCCGCACTGATGGCGGGCGGCATCAAAATGCCCCGCGGCCAGCTCCCGCTGCGCGAGGTCGAGATAGCGGCGGGCGCGAAACTGGACGCGCTCGCTTCCCGGCTGATGGGTCAATACATCCGGATAGGCTTCTTCCACCCATAACGGCGATACCGCGGTCCAGGGCCGGCCCGGCTGCACCGGCTGGGCCAGCACTTGATCCAAGGTTTCGCGCAGGCGCTGCGCCAGGCGCGCCGGCGAAAAGGCCGTGGCCGCGTGCTCGCGGCCGGCGGCCGACAGCCTGCGCCATAGCGCTTCGTCCCGATAGAGGCTGACGATGCGGGCGGCGAAGGCCGCGGGTTCGTCCGCGATCAAAGCCGTCTCGCCATCGCGGAGATCCATGCCTTCGGCGCCGCAGGTGGTCGTCACGAAAGGCAGGCCGTAGCGGAGGGCGGCCAGGTTCTTGGTCTTGATTCCGGTGCCAAACGCGATGGGGCAAACCGCCAAGCGATGGCGGGCGAACACCGGCGCCAGCTCCGGCGCGAATCCGTCGGGAACCACGCCGGGATGGCGGCTATATTCGGGTGGCAAATGGGATCCAACCAGGTGCAGCTTGGCTTCCGGCAACTGGGCCCGGACCCGGGGCCAAATGGCGTCGAGAAACCACTCGATGCCCTGGCGGTTGGCGGCATTGAGGTATTCGCCGAGAAAGACGATGCCGCCGCGCGCCTCCCAGCCTGGACCCGGCGGCGCCAGCTCGACGATGGGGGGCAGCACCTCGATGGCAAGATCGGGATCGCGCGCCAGCAAGCTGTCGCGATCCGCGGTGGACACGGCCCAGACCATGTCCGCGCGGCGGTAGGCGTCCAGTTCCCGGACGGAATAGTTGTAGGCGCGCTCCCGGTCCGTCCATTCCCCCGTCAGCGCGGCCAGCCGCTCTTCGCGCAGCCCATGATGATCTTCGCTCAGCACGATGATGCGGGCGCCGGGCGCCAGGCCGCGGATCAGCTGCACATACTGTTCCGAGCATGCCCAAACGTTCCAGTGCCAATGCGACACCACCGCGAGATCAAAGCGGGAGCCGCTGAGCAAGCGCTCAATGCGGGCCGCGCCAGGCGCGTCGCTCAGCCACCGCGTGCGCGGCGCATCGCAGTAGAAGATGCGATCACACAATTGGGCGAGCGGTTGCAGGTATCGCTCTTGGCCGGCGCCGGCGCGGGCAAAGTAGGTGACCGCATGGCCTTGGCGGCGCAGCTCCGCCAGCAGCACGGCAACGCGTTGCTCGGCGCCGCTGCGGTCGGCTTCCGGCAACTGATCGTGAATCCAAAGGATGCGCAACCCCGCCGCCAAGGGATTGGGGGCTGGCTCCCGTTCCCGCGCGGCCGTTGCCGCGGCGCGCAGCGGCTCCGGCGCGGCGATGCCGCCGTGCAAGGCGACGGCGTGTTCCAGCACCGGCGCGGCGATGGACCAGCGTTCCTGTGACGCCCATAGGCGGCCCAGATCGGCGAGCACCGCCCCATTCCTGGCCTCCAGCTCCAGCGCATGCAACCAGCCGGTCTCCGCGCCTTTCATATCGCCGAGCAAGCGCCGGGTTTTGGCCCAGTCGCTCCAGGCCTCCGCGGTGGGCGCGTCACGCAGCACCGCGGCGAAAACATCGGACGCTCGCTCGACCTCGCCCGCGCGCAGGTATTGCACGGCTTGTGCGTAGCGTTCATTCGCTGCTTGCGGGGAATCGGTCATGGCGTTGCATTAGCGGCGGCTTACCGCCGGCCGCTCGGTGCGGGCTTCCCAATGCGCGGTTGCACGCGGCGTGCCGTTGGCAACCATCGGCGCGCCGATCGCCTGGTGCGGGCCCCGCGCGGCTGCGGCGCGTATCCCGCTGGGCGCGCGGACGAGGCTGTAGGCCCCGTTCCCCCGGCCCGCCGCGCGCGTTGGGGCCCGCGGCCGCGACTCGTCCGAGAACGGCCCGGTACGTGCACACCTCCGGCCAGGCCGCGACTGGGCGGTTGGAATACTCTTATGGCCGTCGCTCCCAACGCCGTTCCCCAGGATCGCGAAACCGCCGCCATCCGCCTGGCGCAAGAGTTGGTGCGCAATTCGAGCGCCGAACGCTGGAACAATTGGGCTGCGGCCCAGGCGCAATCCGGCCGGTATGAGGAAGCCTTGGCGGGCTTCACCTGCGCGCTGGAGCTCGACGCCGGCAACCCGATCTTCATGGGCAACCTGGCTTGGGTCGCGGTGGAACTGCGGCGCTGGCGGCAGGCGGCCCATTGGGCCGCGGAGGCGATAGCCCACCTGCCGCCGGGGTCCGAACCCGCACGGGCACGGCTGGAGGAGTTGCGCGCGCAAGCGGCCGCCCAACAGCCGCCGTGGCGCCCGGAGCAAGCGGCGCAGTGCCTGTCGGCGTTCCGCGGCGATGACGGCAATGAGCGGGACTATTTCGCCACCCATCAACGGCGCTATCTGGCGACGTTGGACATGGTGCCGGCGGCGCAGCCCGGGGCGAGACTGCTGGAACTCGGCGCCGCGTTTCACCACTTGACGCCGGCGCTGCGGCTCCTGGCGGGATATCAGGACATCCGTTGCTCCGACGTGTGGCAAGGCGATGCCACCGCCGAGCATGTGGTCCGTGCCTCCGACGGCCAAGTGGAACGCTTCCAGGTGGATAATTTCGACGCGGAGCGCGGCGCGTGGCCCTACGCCGACGGCAGTTACGATATGGTGCTGTGTTGCGAAATGCTGGAGCATTTGGCCCTGGATCCGATGGCCATGCTGAGCGAAATCAACCGCGTCCTGCGGCCGGGCGGCCATTTGCTGCTGACCACGCCCAATCTGGCCAGCGCCAAGGCGATCGCCTGGCTGGCGCGCGGCGAATCGCCCTATTGCTGGAGCCAGTTCGAGCCCCGCGGCATCCCCACCGACCGCCATAACCGCGAATACACCACGAGCGAGGTCGTCCGCCTGCTGGAATGCGCCGGCTTGGCGCCGGTCCGGGTCACGACCGAGACGTTTTACTGGCCGCAGCCGCCGGCCGTATTCGCGCAACTCGCCTCTCTCGGCTACCCATTGGCCCGCCGCGGCGACACGACCATGGTGCTGGCGCGGAAAGCCGGGCCGGTGAAGGACCGCTATCCCGAAGAGTTCTATCAAACCCGCGGCACGCAGCAACAGCGCCGGGATTTGGACCGGTAGACCAATTGCTTGGCGCGGCCCCCGCGAGCGGGCCGGGCGCCGGCGGTTCCCTAGGGAAGGTAGGAAAACAAGTTCGGTTGCGAGAGCAGTTTGGACTCGGCGTTCATCGTCGCCTGGCTGGCGACTTGGTTCTGGCTGAGTTGGGTGGCGACCTGCGCCAGGTTCGCGCCGGCCAGCGTGGCAGCCTGCTGCGAAAGCTGGACGCTCTCGGTGCTTAGGAACGTGTCCAGCGACTGCAGCCGTTGCTGGGTGGCGCCGTAGAAGGTGCGCTGCGTCGTGACCGCCTGAAACGCCGACTGCACCTCGGCGCCGGCGGCTTGGATGGCGCTGGCGCTGTTGGCGTTCAGCGCGGCGGTTAAATCATGCAGGGCTTGGAAGACGTCCGCCCCGCTGGTGTTGAAGATCTGGCTGCCCGGCAGGTTGACCTGAACGTTTTGGCCCGGCCCTAGCTGCACCGAATTGCTGTTGTTGTTGCCGGCGTACTGCACCCCGGAGGGCGAGGTGGCGTTGAGCACGTAGGGTGGGGCGGTGCTGGCCGTGCCGCCGAACAGATACACCCCTTGATACGTCTGGTTGGCCGCTTGCAGCACTTGCTGCTGCAAATTGGCGGTCTGCGTCGCCAGCGCTTGCCGCTGGGAGGCGGACATGGTTCCGTTCGCGCCCTCGGTGGCCAGGCTGATCGCCTGCGACAGGGTTTGCACCACGGTGTTGAGACTGGCGTCGGCCACGGAAAGCTGATTTTGCAGCATCGAGGAGCTTTGCTGGTATTGGTCCGTCGCTCCCGCGGCCGCGCGATTTTCGATGTAGGCCGCGGTGGCGGCGGGATTGTCCGACGGCTGACTCACGGCCAGACCGCTCGAGAGTTCGGCCAGCGCTTGATTCTGCTGCTGCTGGAGCGATTGCAGGTTCTCCAGCAACTGCGGCGCGGGATTCGGATTGACGCGAAGGCTGCCCATCATTCACCCGAAACGCTACGGCACCATCTGCATGGCGCTTTGCATCATGGCGTCAATGGTGCTGGCCACCTTGGCCGCGGCGTCATAGGCCTGCTGGTACTGCATCAGGTGGGCGGCTTCCTCGTTGAGGGAGACGCCGCTGACCGCGCCGAGTTGGTTCTGCAAACCGGCGAGCAATTGGGCGCCCGCCTGTTGCCGAACATTGGCGTTCTGAATCTCCGTGCCCAGTTGCGAGACGGCGTTGGCGTAATACGCATCCGGGGTTTGGCCGGCGACGATCGGCTGGCTGCGCAGATTCGCCAGGGCGACGGCGTTGCCATTGCTGCCCGCCGTGCCGTCGGAGCTGGCGGCGATGTCGGCGGGGTTGCTGATGGCCAGCGAAAACGCGGCCGCGGCGCCGGTGACGCCCGCCGGCGGGGGCGTGAAGAAGTTCCCCCCGGCCGCCCCGGACAGCGTGTACCCCGCCTGATTCTGGGTGTTGACGGCGCTGGCCAAACCGGCGGCCAGCGTGTCCAACTGGCTCTGCAGTTGCGGAATCGCTTGGTCCCGCGCCTGGATATATCCGCCCAGCTCACCGCCCCCGGCGCTGGCGCCCAGCGCGGTTGTGATGTCCGTGCCTTGGGCGTAGACGTCGTGCATGCCGGTGGCGGCGTTGACCTGGGTGGTCAAAGCCTGGCTTTGGCCGCCGACCACCAAGGCTCCGCCGCCGACGGTGGTGAGGTTCACCATGCCGCTGTTGGTGGTGACGGACTGCACTTGCACCAGTTGCGACAACTGGGAGATCAGCTGCGTCCGCTGGTCGCTGAGCTGCCCGGCGCCGGAGGAGTTGGGCGGCAGGCCGCCGATCTCGGCGTTGACACCGGCAATCTGCTGGCTGAGGCTGTTGACCTGGGCGACGGTTTGCAGTACCTGCTGGTCGGCGTTGGTTCTCTGGCTGGCGAGCTGCGCCGCGGTCTGGTTGAAGCCGCTGGCCATGGTTTGCGCCGCATTGAGCACCGCTTGCCGGGTGGGCGTATCGGTGGGCTGCGTTTCCAGCTGCTGTAGGCTGTTGAAGAAGTTGCCGATGTCGCCTTCCAGGCCCGTGCCCTGGGTTTCCGCGAACATCTGCTGCACCGGCTGCATGGCGCCCTGGAACGCCGCCGCCTGCCCGTTCTGCTGCTGCTGCTGCTGGATCTGATTGGTGATCAGCGTGTCGGTAATGCTGCGCACGCCGGTCAGCTCGACGCCGGCGCCGTACTGCACGTTGCCGATGGTCTCCGGCGGCATGGGCGCCAGCTCCGCGACTTGGCGGCTGTAGCCCGGAGTGTTGGCATTGGCCACGTTGTTGGCGGTTACCGCCTCCGCGCCCTGGCTGGCTTGCAGCGCCGATAGGGCGATCGCCAGTCCGCTGCTTAGGCTCATGCCCGCACCTCCCGCGTAGCGGTGCTCCACAACAACGGCTCGGGCGACGCATCCTCGGCGTACACCGGAGCATAGGCGCTGAGATGGCGCAAACGCAGGCCGATGACCCGCTGCGACTCACGCAGCAGGGTCATGTAGACCTCATTGATCTGGCGCACTTCCTTGGCCGTGGCGGCCAGCGCGCTCAGCAGCGCGGCGGTGGACTCCTCGCTCCGGGCCGGCATGTCCGGCGGAGCCGCCGCCAGTTGGCTCCGTAACCCATCCAGTTCGCGCGCGCGCCGCCAAATATCCTCGGGGCGGTCCTCGGTCCAATGTTCCACCGCCGCGTGCAAGGCCGCGGCCAACTGCGTCAGCACCTCCATGCGGCTGGCCGCGGACGCCGCCTTCCGCGCCGCGCGCGGACGCCCGTCGGGCCGGCCGGTGCTTTCCAGGGTGGGCAGAGTCGAGGTCATGGTCGCGTCAGGGTTTGCTAGGCGGATTCGTCCAATTGGTGCTCCGGCTCGGGATCGGCCGGCTCGCCGTCGGCCTCAATGGCGGGTTCGGGCATCGCGCGGCGCGAATCTTGCGAACGCCGCCGCCGCTGGGGCGCACCCTCCCGGCCCGCGGGCGAAAACTCCCCGGGGCTGATCGGGGGAATCGGATTGGTGAAGTCCGCCATCGCCGCGCCGCATAATTGTTAACCTTGCCGTCCGGTCAAGTCGGTGATCATCGCTTGCGCTACCTGCGCGGGATTCACGTTATAGGTTCCATTGGCCAGCGCATCCCGCAGTTGGGCGACCCGCTGGGACCGCACCTCCGGGGCTGCCTTGAGCTGGGCCTTGAGCCGCGAAATGGTCTCCTGGCCGGTGCGCAACGACGCGGTGTCTTCTCCCCCGGCGACCGGGGCCGTGCCGTGGTTCGACCCACCTCGCCCTGGCGAGTTCAGGCGATCCAATTGCGGACCGGCGGCTTGCGGATTGGAGGTGATTTTCATGGGGGCCTCGGCGCCCCGAGCTGCGCTCAGGGCATGATTTCGCTGTTCAAGCTACCTATCGGCGCCGACGGCGAAGACTTTAGGTCCTTTGCCGCGGCGGCAACCCCATTCACATCAGCACGTTGCGGGCCGTTCCCGGAGCCCGGCCCCCGCTCCACGGCCGGCGCCAGCGACCGCACCATCATGGTGGCCAGACCAATGCCCCCGTCCCGGGAGATCGCCTGGGTCACCGCTTCCAGCCCCGTGCTATCCACGGCGCTATAGATGGGGTTCCGGGCGGAGGAGTCCCCAAAGCCGCTGTGCTGCATCTCTTTCCACCAATGCGCCAGCAGAATGGCTTCGAACTCCTGCGCCGCGTGGCGCAGTTTGTCCATTTTCTCCGCCACCGGTCCCATCGGTGGGGCGGGCGGGGTTAAGAAAGTCTTGATCATTAGCAAGCCCTAATTCGTGCCGCCTCGCCGGCCGCGGCCCTGGCCGTGTACAATCCCTGGCCCTAAATCACCTTGAGCCGGGCGTGCAGAGCGCCCTGCGCTTGCAGCGCTTGCAAAATCGCCACGATGTCCCGCGCCGTGGCGCCGATGGCGTGCAGCCCGCGGACCAGATCCTGCACCGTGGCGCCGGCGGCCAGGGAGATGCGGCGCGTGGGCGTTTCCTGCGCCTGCACCTGCGTCTTCGGCACGACGATCGTCTTCCCCCGCGAAAACGGCGGGGGCTGAGACACCTGATAGCGGGTCGAAATCTCGATGGCCAAATCGCCATGCAAGATCGAAACCGGCCCCAACGTCACGTTCTGGCCCAGCACCACGGTTCCCGTGCGTTCATCCACGACCACCGTGGCCGGGTTATGCACGGGCACTGACACTTCCTCAATTTGCGCCATCAAATCGGGAACCGACTGCGTCCCGCGCGTGACGCGAATGCAGCGACTGTCCACCGCCACCGCGGCGGCGCGGCCCAGCTTGGCGTTGATGGCGCGGGCGGCGTCCACGGCGGTCAGGAAATCGGGATGGCGCAGCAGCAGGTTCAGGTGCGTCGCGTTGTCGAGATTGACCGCCACGCCGCGTTCCACGATGCCGCCATCCGGTATGATGCCGACGTTGCTTTGGTTCAGCTTCACGCTATTGCCGCCGCCCCCGGCTAAATATCCCCCCAGCGTCACCGCGCCCTGGGCATCGGCGTAGGTCACGCCATTGGGGCCCATCAGCGGGGTCATCAACAGCAATCCGCCCTGCAAGCTCTTTGCGTCGCCAATCGAGGACACGGTCACGTCAATGCGGTTGCCGGGGCGGGCGAACGGCGGCAGTTGGGCGGTGACGAATACCGCCGCGGTGTTATACGTCTGCGCCTGCGCCGCGTTGAACTGGACACCCATGCGCTTGAGGACATTGGCCAGGGTCTGAATGGTGAACAGCGTCTGCCGCTGATCGCCGGTTCCATCCAGCCCGACGACCAGGCCATAGCCGATCAGGGAGTTGCCGCGCACGCCCTCCAGCGTGGCAATATCGAGCAGCTTGGCATCGTCCTGGCTCGCCGGAGCGGCGGCCACGGAACGTGCGGCGGGCGAAGAAGGCGTGGGCACCGCGGCCACCGCCGCCAGGCCCGGCCCGAGCAGCGCCGCGGTCAGCAGCCAAGCGCGGCGCCGGCGCGCGGCGGGAGAGATTGCGGGGGATATCCAAATCGCCCGCCAGCCGCTTCGGCTTCTGGCGGGCCGCGCGGCGCGGCGGACCCGGCAAAGAACGTGGCGGAGTTTCACCATTGCAGCCATCAGAATTGGAAAATTTTGAGCAAGATGCGGGTGAGCAGGTTGGGTTGCCGCGTAATGTCGCTCAGCACCCCTTTGCCCTGCAGTTCAACTTCCAGATCGCCCAGGGAGGTGGACAGGACGGAGTTATCGGGAGCGACATCCTCCGGCCGCACCAGGCCGCGCAGGATGGCGGTCTGCCGTTCATTGTTGATCTCCACGCTGCGCCGGGCCTCGACCACCAGAACGCCATTCGGCAGCACGTCCACGACCTGACCGGTGAGATCGGTGGTGAGTTCGCTGGTGCTGTTGGTCTGTCCCTGGCCATCCAGCGTTTCGGTGGAGCTCGGCGAAAATAGGTTGGCCAGCCCGCTGCGCGGCCCGATCAGCCCCAGGGCTTCGGTCAAGCTGCTTTGCGCGCTGAAGTCCCGCTGCGCTTTGATGGTTCCCGAGCCGACCGCGACGGTGTTCTCCAAAACGTGAATGGTGATCAAGTCGCCGGTTCGCAGGGCCTGAACATCACTGGCGAGGTTGGTGAAGGGCCCGCCCGCCTGCCACAAGCTGGCGGCGCCGGCCGCGGGTGGCAGCGGAGCGGGCAGGGCTAGCCGCGCCAGATAGGCGTGCAATCCGGGATCCGCGCCGGGCGTGACGCGCGCCTTCGGACGGCTGGCCAACGCGGGGATGGCGGTCAAGGCCGCCAAGGCCAGCGCGGCCCCTAGCCGCCGCATCCAGCGGGAATTGCGGGTGGAAGGGTTCACAGGTTCGCCTCCAATTGGTTCTTCCCCGTCACCGTGCCGGTGATAAAGCGGCGGTTTGCGGGGTCTTCCAGCCGAATCAACTGTCCCCGCCGGCCCTGTTGCAAGGGAATGACCACCAACTCGATGCGCATGCCCGCGCTCACGATGGTGAGCAATGCGGGCCGGTGGGGATGCACCAGCAGCGGGCCGCGGCGGCGCGGCCGCCAGCGCGCGGCCGAGAGCCGGCGGCGCGGCGCGCGGTAGGGCAGATCGCCGGGCGCCGAAATCCAGAACGGCAGCAGGCGGGGCAGCGCGGCGGCGCGCAGCAGGAATAGCGTGCGGTGCTGCACGCGGTCCGGGCGAATCGCCATCACTCGCAGCCGCGCAGCCGCGGGCAGCGCAACCGGCGCGGTCAAAGTCCCCGCCGGCAAATCGGCCACGCGGTGCGCCAACTCCTGGTCGTCGCGGCGCAACAGCGCGGCGGACAGCACCGCACGCAAGCCCTGGGCGGGCCCATACGCCGCGTGGGAGTCCACCGCGGCGATCCTCCGGGGCGGCGCTGCGGCGGCGCCTGGCGCTGCCGCCGAGGCCGCCGGCGGCGGCGCCGCGCGCAGGGCCGCGGGCGCGGCCAGCGCCAGCAACGCCGTCAGGAACGCGAACAGTTGGGTGGATGGTCGTTGCATGGGCGCGCCGCGGCGATGGACTACATGTTGTTGGCGGTCTGGTACATCTGATTGGCGGTGGTGACCACCTTCGAGTTCGCCTCGTACGACCGCTGGGCCATGATCATGGCGATAAACTGCTGCACCACGCTGACGTTGGACTGCTCCAACATGCCCTGTTGGATCGTGCCTAGGCCCTCGCTGCCGCCGGGATTGCCGATCACCGGCTGGCCCGAGGAGGTCGTCGGCGTCAGCAGGTTGCTGCCGATGCTGTTCAAGCCGCCCGGATTGGGGAACTCCGCCAGCGTGATCTGCCCCACCACCTGGCTCTGCGATTGCCCGGCCATCTGCACGCTGACCGTGCCGTCCGAGCCGATCGTCACCGACAAGGCGCCGGAGGGAATGGCGATATTGGGCTGAAGCTGGTCGCCATCGGCGGTGACCAGGTTGCCCTGGTTGTCCAAATGGAAGTTGCCGGCGCGCGTGTACGCCGTGGTGCCGTTGGTTTGCTGGATCTGAAAAAAACCGTGCCCCTCGATCGCCAAGTCCAGCGGATTGCCCGTCTCCTCCGGCTGGCCCTGCGTGGTCAGAATCTCCGAGGAGGCGCCGCGGGTCCCCAAGCCAATTTGCAGCCCGGCGGCGTTGGTGGTTTGCTGCGTCGAGGCCGATCCCGGGGCGATGATGTTTTGGTAGATCAGGTCCTGAAACTCCAGGCGCCGTTCGCGAAAGCCGGCGGTGGAAGCGTTGGCCAAATTATTGGCGATGGTGTCCAGGTTTTCCTGTTGCGCGGTCATGCCGGTGGCGGCGGTTTGTAAGGCTCCAATCATGAGGTTCTCCTAACGCGGCCGCGCATCCCGCTATGGGACTTGCGGCAGTTGCGTGATGGCGGGTTTATCGAAATCGTTGTTGAAGCTGCTGAGCGCCTTTTGCAGCAGGTCGAAGGTCCGCTGCAGTTCGATCAGGCTGACCATGCCTTGCACCGGGCTCAAATTCGACCGTTCCAGGCTGCCCTGTTGAATCTGCGTGTGGGGCGCTGGTTTCGCGGCCTTGGCCGGCGCGGCGAAATAGGAGTTGCCCTGCGGCGTCAGTGGTGTTCCGGCGGGAAAATTGACCACCGCGATCTGCCCGATGATGGCGCCGCGGGCGGAGATCACGCCGTCGGGGCTGATCGTCACCGGACCGGGCTGCAAGCGGATCGGCTTGCCCTTGGGATTCAGCACTGGATCGCCGGCCGCGGTCAGCAAGATTCCCTTGGGGCTGAGGTGCAAGCTGCCGTCGCGGGTATAGCGGTCGCCCGCCGCTGTTTTGGCCACGAAAAATCCCTGGCCTTCCAGCGCTAAATCCAGCGGGTTGCCGGTGCGCGCGATGTGGCCCTGGGCCAAATCCAACGTCTGCCCGCCCAGCACGCCGTAGGCGTTGACGGCTTGATTCAGGGGACCCAAGCCGGGAACCACGTTGGTGTTATTGCCGGCGTTGAGAGCTTGATAAAACTCGGTGTGCGCCTTGAATCCCGTGGTGTTGGCGTTGGCGATGTTGTTCGCCACGACGCCTAGCGCCTGGGTGCGGGCCAGGAGCCCGGAGAGCGCAGCGTAATATCCGCTTCCCATGCCCACGAATATGCACGCCGGGGCCCAAAGCCGGAATCCGCGGGAATCCCGCCGGAAGCCCGGTGCGCGCCGGCCGCCGGCTGGTTCGCCGGGACGGGCAAACGGCAACGATTACCGGGCAGCATTTGCCGGGTTGGCGGCGGCCACGGCCAGCAGGCGTGCGCGCAGCCGCGCCGCGCCCATCAGGACGATCGCCGCGGCGGGATTGGGAGCGCCGGTCAGCACCGCCGACGTGAGGTCCGGATAGCGCGCGAAGACTTCCGTGATGCGGGACAAATCCAGCGGGGATTCGGCCAGTAACGGCAGGACTTCCGCGGCGGAGTCGGTCAATGCGGGCATGAGCCAGGGATCGGCCGCGGCGGGCTCCGGCTTTAATCCGGCGGGTTTCAGCGGCGCGGCCTGGCGCCACTCTGCTTCAGGCGGAAAATCAACGGCGCGGCCGTGAACCCAAATGCGCGGCGCAATTGGTTCTCCAAATAGCGGCGCAGGCCGAAATGCAGCGGCCGCAGGCGATCCACGAACAGGACAAACGTTGGCGGCGAGGCCGTGACCTGGGAAAGGTAATAGATTTTTAGCCGTTGCCCGCGGGGCGTGGGCGCCCTATCCAAATCCAGGGCGGCGAAAAAGCGGTTCAACTCCGCGGTGGGAACGCGCTTCGCGCGCGCCGCCAACGCCAGGTCCACCGCCTTCCACAGCGCGCCTAGGCCCTCGCCCTTGGCCGCGGAGATGAAGACCACGGGCGCATAGGCGAGAAACTTCAGCTTGTCGCGCAGGTCGCGCTCAAACTCCGCCCGGCGCTGCCCGCGGGCGCGGGCCACGTCCCATTTATTGACAACCAGAATCACCGACCGGCCGCTCTCGCTGGCGTAACCGGCGATGGTCGCGTCCAGCGCCACCACGCCTTCGCCGGCGTCTATCATCACCAGCGCCAGCTCGGAGCGGCGCAGATGCTGGCGGGCCATCACCACGCTCAGTTTTTCCGCCAT
This sequence comes from Acidobacteriota bacterium, assembly GCA_021827785.1. Lineage (GTDB taxonomy): Bacteria > Acidobacteriota > Terriglobia > Terriglobales > SCQP01 > JAKAUF01. The sequence continues at coordinate 25,042 of JAKAUF010000074.1, forward strand.
CAGGCGGGTCTTGCCCTTGCGCCGGATGCCGGCCGTGTCCAGCAGGCGATAGCGGCGGCCCGCGCGGTCCACCAGCGCGTCCACGGTATCCCGCGTGGTGCCGGCGATCTCGGAGACGATCGCCCGCTCCTCGCCCAGCAGGCGATTGAGCAGCGTGCTCTTGCCCGCGTTGGGGCGGCCGACGATGGCGATTCCGGGAATCCGCTCCCCTTCCGCCCCGGCGGTCGTGGACGACTCGCCCGCGGGAACGGTCTTCGTGCCGGCGGCGGCGGCGGCGCCGTGGTCCGCGCCGGGCGTGGATTCCGCCGCGCCCAGGTTCCCTGCCGCCGTGCGCGCGGAAGGTTCCTGCGCGATCAGCCAATCCAGCGCATCATCCAGGCCGATCCCTTGCTCGGCGCTGACGGCGAACTGCGGCTGGATGCCCAGTTCGGCGTAGGGCCCGAGCGCCGCATGCTGCGCGGCGGATTCAATTTTATTGACTAGCAGCGCAGCCGGCTTCCCGCCGCGGCGCAGCAACCGCGCCAGTTGATAATCCGGGGCGGTCAGCGCCGCGCGCCCATCCACCACGAAAAATATCGCGTCGGCTTGGTCCACC
>JAKAUF010000133.1 GCA_021827785.1 Acidobacteriota bacterium
AGGCCGGCAAACAACCCCGCGGCCAGCATTAAGCGCAACGAGGGACGAGTGACAGAGGGTTTTTTGAGCATGAGGGCACCTGGCCAGAACCAGCGCCGCCGAGTGTAGCACGTTCGGCCGAGGCGCGCAGGGCGCCGTCAGGGCATCGGCAAAGAACCCGCTGAGCCCCGGCATAGCATGGTCGGGCGCGGGCCCCAGCCCGCCGCACGCGGGCGCCCGGCTTTGCCTAGCGCCGGACGCCGCCGCGGCTTTGCCGGCGCGGGGCGCGGCCCCGCTTTGCCTGGCGCGGGGCGCGGCCCCGCTTTGCCTGGCGCGGGGCGCGGCCCCGCTTACGCGGCAGGCTGAAGCCCATTCCACGACAACGGCGATGCAGGCGAGGGCGGCGAGCACGGCGGGCGAGGCCGCCCGCGCCCCCAGGCCGGCCGCGCTGCGCGACCCCGCGCAAGCCCGAGGCATGGCCCGCGGTTCCCGCGCCCAGTGGAGGGAGTTGGGCCGGCGGCGGGATAGGGTGGCGGGCCAAAGAGCGCCGGGAGGGAAGCGGCGGACTCGGGCGTCCGGCCAGGACGCGGCGGCCAAGCCGCGGAAGGCACGGACTGCGGCGAGGGCGAGGGCGCAGGGCGCCCGTTGCCGAACGCTGCGCCTATGCCTGATTACTAACCGCGGGTTGCAGCGGCGCGGCGAGCGGCTTTCTAGGTTCGACGGACTCCGCTTGGTGCCCGGCGATGCGGGAAAGCGCCCTCACTATACTGGCCGCGTCGGGCGCGAAGCCGCCCGCCGGGGGATCGGCCAACGCCACCAGCCAGCTGCGTCGCAGCAGACGCAGGCGCAACAGCAGAAGCTCGCCTTGGAAGGGATGCCCAGCGGCGGCGGTGCGCAGGAGAGGCTCCTGCCAGGCGTGGGTGGCGCTGATCAATACGGGGTCGGGGGCACGGCCCGGGACCGGCGCCGGCAGGAGCACGCTCCTCACTTGCGGACTGGTGACCAATATCGCCGCGGCCGGGCCGCGGATTTCCCAGCAGAGCACCCGCCGCGCCCCGGTCCAGGCGCGGAACATGGTGAGCGTGGCGGCGTGCAATTGGAAAATGCCGGTGGCGGCGAGCAGGCTCTTAAGGGAGTCCACACGCTGGAGGCGGAAGGCGCCGATTCCGGGCAGATATTTGAGCATCAACTCCCGGACGGAGTGCACCTGAGCCTTGACGTAAATCGCCTTGACGTAGGTCCTGACCGTGTTCTGCGCCACACCCAGCGAGGCGGCGATATGCCGCACCGGATGGCCGGCAAGCAGCCCCAGGATGATTTGCCGCTCGCGCAGCGTGTAGATCGCCAACTCGGCGCAGTCGGCCGGCAAACTCATCGTGGCGCACCCCTCATGTTCGAATTGCTGGCCAGTGCTCTGGGCTCAGAATCGGGTCGGCAGCGGCGAAAATCAACCCCACAAATGGGGGGGTAGGGCCTGAACGTGGCGGGTTAAGTGCTCGCAGCGCGCTGCGGCCCGTGCCGGGGCGGCCTCTGGCAAAGGCGCGGGCGGAAGCGGCGCCGTGGCGGGGAGGTTGGCGCGACGGTGAGGGCGGCTCGCCTGCGGGCAGTAAACGGCGCGCTGGGGAGAGCGGGGCGACCGCGCGCAGAGCCTGGACGCCGAGGCGCGAACAATCGGCGACAATGGGGAGCGGGGCGATTAGCTCAGTTGGTCAGAGCGCCTGCCTTACAAGCAGGAGGTCGAAGGTTCGAGCCCTTCATCGCCCACCAGGGCCCAACGCGCCTTCCCGAGGAATCTGCGCTCTGACCGGCGGCACCTTTCGGGCGCGCTTTGTACTGGCGGGTTCGGCGGCAGGTTGCGGCCCGCGAGCTTCCCGCACCGTTCGACTGAGGGCGCCCCGCCTGCAGCGGATCTTCTCCGGCCCGCGACGGCTGCCCACTATTCTAGCGCCAGCCCTGTCCGGCGGGCCAGGTTCCCTGGCTGATGCGCAATCAAAGCCGGTCCTTGCGCGCCGCGGCCGATGATGCGACCTTGCTTACATCCCCCCGAACTGACGAGTTACGGAGGAACGCAAATGTTCAGCAAGCTGCCATTTAGGGCGCTATTGGCGCTGGCCGTCGTTGGCGGGACGTGGGTGGGTCTGTCGGCCCAGAAACCCAGCGAGCCCCTGGTGTGGATCAAGCCGTCGAACCCCTACGCAAACTATCTGGAAGCCGCGGTGCAGAAGAAGCACACCCCGGTGCAGTTCACGATCTTCAAAAAGAAGGCGCAGCTCCTCGCAGAGTTGGACGCAACCGCGCGAAAAGGTAGCACGTGGCGGGCAGTCTTCACGGGTCAGAGCGGGCGTGCCTCGGCGCTCTCGCTGAGCGTGGTGAACTCGCAATCCGGCGTAATCGTCTTCAGCTACACCTGCCACAAGGGCGGCCACGCATTTGGGTTCGGCGGCCACGAAGGCTTCCAATCCGCGGCGGAGTGCTTGGCGAAACATTGGACGCATTTCATCAAACACGGGAAACCTTAGCCTGCTTGCCGTCCGGTGGTGGGGCAAGGCGCTGGCCGTGCCCCACCTCACGGCCGCGAATGGTGCCCGCTAATGCCGCCATTTTTGCCCCGGCCCCGGCTCCCCACTTCCGCCGCCGCGGCCAGCCCCCGCCCTCCCACCGGACGCTTCGTTCTGCATTGATAGGGCGGGCTGCCACCCTTGGCAGCGCGGAGTTGGGGTACTATGCTCGGCAGCGAACGCCAATGAGGGCGGGGGCGTGGTGAAAGCGCTTTGGATTCTCGCAATCGGCGCACTGCTGTTGGCTTCGAGCGCCTGTTTCAATCGCGTCGGCGTGACCCGGCCACCCAACGTTCCCATGGCCAATCTGGCCACCCGGTCCCAGCCGGAAAACGCCGCGATCCTGATTGACCTACGATTCGTGGGTAACTCCCCGGCGAGCGCCGTCGTTTCCCCCAGCCGCCATACGGTCGAGTTAGAAAAGGCCGGCTACGCGCCCTGGCGGCGAACCATTTATGTCCAGGGCTGGCACGCGCACCTGAGCATTCACCTGCATCCCAGTTCGACCGCCGCGGGGCGATAGCCTGCCGCCACGCCCCCGCGCTGCGTACGGGCGGGACGCTCGCATTCCCAAGGGGCGGCGCGCCCGGCGCTACACGGCGAAGAGGCTGTTGAACAGCTTCGGATCGTGCTCGTTCAGACGCCGCGCAAATTCGTTGACGTAGAACATGTCCGGAGATGCACGCGAGGCGCGGACGGACGTACTGAATGCGGGCGCTGACGGACACAGGTCAAACAGAACCAAGCCAACTCCGAAAAGCATGCAGAGCGCCTCGAGGCGAGCTTGGTCAGCCGCTCCAATCGCGCGCGGCATGGCGATCAAGCTTTTGGTGGCGAACAGGCGGTAGGCGACGGCCTGGCCGAATGCGACAACAGACGCCTGGGGATCGATCTTTACTTCCGCAGCGATGATCTCCACCGGGAATTTCACGAGGTTGTTGGCCAAGGGTTTGTAGACGCCGATGACGTCTGGGGAGCCCCACTTTTCTTTAAGGGGTGCCCCGCCCAGCGGTGTCGCGACGGTTACCTCCCCCTCTTCCCTCAGCCATTCCGCCAACGGGCCGTAGAACGCCTCCTCGTTTTGCTTCGGCTGGGTCAACGCGGGCGGCTGCGCCGCAATCGGCCCGCCGGCATAAGGGGCGCGAACAGCCCCCGCGCTGGCTTCTGCACCCTTTCGGGGAATCTCTGGTCCAGGTTCCAAACGGCCCCAGCGACCGCGGAGCGCTTCACCCCTGGCATTGTCTCGGCGACGCTCTCAACCAGCTTCGAATAGCGGATGCCGCCCGGCGAGTCAGCGACGATCTGTAACGCGTTTTGCCATATTTTGTGCGCCTGTGGCGTAGTCTTGACCTGCGGCATGCCGGAGATTATACCCAAACGGCGGTGTCCCGCCCGCGCCCTGGCGGGGCCAAGCTGGGCGCGGGCCGCGTTGTCCCCGGCGCGCCACCGCAGAGCGATGGTCGGGACAAAGGGCGGGCGCGGAGCGCACGAGGGGAGCCTACCGGCCGACCGTAGGGGTCGGCGGAAGCGCCCGACGAGGGTGACACTGCGAATTTCCTACGCGCGCTCGGGAGTGGGCGGCGCTTCGGCTCCGGGCTGCCAAATCAAGGGCGCCGTCGCCGCCCGCGATAGCGCACCGGCCGGGAGGCTGCGAAGATGGAAGGCGGAGGCGAGGCGAAGCGGGCATGGAGCTGACGATTTCGAAAGAGGATTACCTAAAGGCGATCGCCGAGGCGGAGAGCGAGGAAGGGCCGGTGATCGCGGCCACGCTGGCGCGGTGGCTGAAGGTCAGCCCGCCGGCGGTGGCGCTGGCGCTGCGGCGGCTGAAGCGCGACCGCTGGGTGACGACCGACGGCGAGGGCCGCATCCGGCTGACGCCGGCGGGGCGGGCGATCGCCAACCACCTGCGGCGGCGGCATCATTTGGTGGAGCGCATGCTGCACGAAATGCTGGGCGTGGAGTGGTATCGGGTGCATGAGGAGGCGGAGCGGCTGGAACACGCCATCTCCGAGCGGGTGGAGAAAAAGCTGGCCGAGCGGCTGGGCGCCGACGGCGCCTGCCCACACGGCAATCTGATCAACAAAAGCCCGGCGCAGCGGCGGCGGATGGGGCTGCACATGCTGTCGGAGGCGCCGGAGGGGGAAGCGCTGCGCGTGGCGGGGATGCACGAGCGGGACGCCGGACTGCTGGAGTATTTCCATAAGCTGGGAATCCAGCCGGGGGCGGAGTTGCACGTGCTGCGGCGGAACTACGATGGCACATTGAACCTGAAGCTGGCGGGCGGAACGGCGACGCTGGGCGAAGGGGCGGCGCGGAAGCTGTGGGTGGCGCGGGCG